>JBLMXA010000622.1:0-9122 GCA_050257515.1 Acidobacteriota bacterium
CGCGAAGGCTTGCAGGGCTGGTGCCACGCTTGCACGTCGTCAGAAGGTGGCGCGTGCGTACATCGGAACCAGCGGCTGGGTCTACGCGGGCTGGCGCGCTCACCTCTACGCCGACGCGCCCGTGCGGCGGTGGCTCGCGATCGCGTCGCGCACGTTCGGAGCGCTCGAGATCAACGGCTCGTTCTACACGCAGATCGCGCCGACGACGTACGCGCGGTGGTACCGCGAGACGCCCGCGAGCTTTCGCTTCGCGCTCAAGGGCCATCGCTTCGTCACTCACTACAAGCGGCTGCGCGACTGCGCGGATTCGATCGTGCGGCTGCGCGATCAGGCCGCGCCGCTCGGCGACAAGCTCGCGGCCGTCGTGTGGCAGCTGCCGAGCCGGTTCGCGTGCGACGTCGCGCGGCTCGAGGACTTCGTCGGCGCGCTCGCGTGCTGGCGCGGCGTGCGCCACTCGCTCGAGCTGCGCCACCGATCGTGGTTCACCGACGAGGTCGCGCGGGTGCTCGCCGGCGGCAACGTCGCCGCGTGCCTGTCGGATGCGCCGGACTTCCCGATGTGGCCGATGGCGCGCGCGGCCACCGCCGACTTCGTGTACGTCAGGCTGCACGGCCACACGCGCAAGTACGCGTCGCGCTACAGCGAGAAGAGCCTGCGCGCGTGGGCCGCCGACGTCCGCCGCTGGGTGCGCGGCGGACGCGACGTCCACTTCTACTTCGACAACGACGCGGAGGGTCACGCCGTGCGCGACGCGCTCCGCCTGCAGCAGCTCGTGCGTGCGACGGCTACTTGGTCTGACCGAGGTCTTGCTCGATCGCCTTGACCTGGGCCTCGACGTTCTTGTCGTTGATCTTGTCGGCGGCCTGCTTCTCGAAGTCCTGCTCGGTCGGGACGTCGACCGCCTTCGCGGCGGCGGCCGCGGAGCCGCTGCCGGCCGCCATCGCGGCCGAGCCGCTGCCCATCGCGCTGCCAGCCGAGCCGCTGCCGGACTGCACGACCGGCGTGGGCGCCGGCGCCGGCTCCTCCTTCTTCTTGCCGCAGGCCGCGAGCGCGAACGTCGCGACCACGATCATGCCGATGCGCTTCATCGCGCACCTCCCTTCGCGGCGAACGCCGCCTTGAGTGCCGCCATGCGCTGGTCGTGGCGATCCTGCTCGCGCCCCTGCGCGACCTGGACGCGGACGACGAGCTTGCCGTTGGCGTCGAGCTGCGCGACGTCGAGCGCGCGCGCGAGCTCCGCGACGCGCTGCGCGTGCAGCGTCAGCTCGTCCTGCGTGTCGGGATCGGCGAGGAACGCGGCGTCCCACTTCGCGCGGATCTCCTGCTCGCGCTGCTCGCGACGCTGCTCGCGCGTCTGGTCCATCTGCTCCCAGCGGCGCTTCCACTCGGCCTCGCGCGCCGCGCGGTCCTTCGCCATCTGCTTCTGCTGCTCGGCCCAGCGCTGCTCGGCCTGCTTGCGCAGCTCGTCTTCGCGCTGCCTCTCGGCGATCGCCGGATCCGGGCCGCCGGCGCTCGTGTCGAAGTTGCCGACGACGAGATCGTGGCGGTGGCCGACGTCGAGCAGGATCGTCGCGCTCGGTGCGCCGGGCGGGACCTCGAAGCGGATCTCGTCCGGCGAGATCTTCGCGGCCATCACCGGCTGCGCGCCCCACATCACCTTGGTGTCGGGCGGAAAGTTCTCGCCGCGGATCACGACGTGCTTGCCCGGCGTACCGCGCTGCGGCCAGTAGCTCGACACCGTCGGGCGCTCGAGCCTCCACTCGCGATGATGGTGCTCGCCTTCGGGCATCGGCGGGCCGGGAGGAGCGGGCGGCGTCTCGACGACGACCGGGCCGGCGCCCCACGTGCCCTCGACCCAGATCCAGTGACCGTCGCGCCGATCCCAGCGGCCGGGATGCCAGTGCTGGCCAGCGCGCTCGCGCTCCCAGTGACCCGGCATCCACTGCCACTTGTGGTCGCGCCAGTTGTAGCGGCCGGCGACCCACTCGAAGCCGGCCCTCGCGCCGGGGTTCTCGGCGGGCGGCGGCGGCGGCGCCGCGTTCGGCTCGTCACCGGGCGGCACGAAGCCGGGGCCGGTCACCGGCGTACCGGGCGGCGCGGGAGGGGGCGCCTCGCCGGCGGCCCACTGGCCCTCGACCCACGCCCACTTGTCACCGCGATGCTCCCAGCGGCCGGGATGCCAGTGCTTGCCGGCGCGCTCGCGCTCCCAGTGCCCCGCCATCCACTGCCACTTGTTTCCGCGCCAGTCCCAGCGACCGGACACCCACTCGAATCCGGCCCTGGCGCCGGGGTTCTCGACCTGAGGCGCGGGCGGCGGTTGCGTCGGGCCCACGCCGACGTTGACGCCGACGCTCCCGCCGACGGTCACTCCGCCGGGCGGCGGCGGCGGGGGCGGGCGACGATGGTCGCGCTCGACGGGCTGAGCGGACGCCGTGGCGACCGCAAAGCCAAGCGCGGCAGCGATGCCGAGCCAATGCTTTGAGCTCATAAGTCCTCCTTCAGGGTGGACGCGAGCGTACCCGCACGCTTCGATGAAGAAGTGTGAACCGAACCCGATTGTCAGGCGCGTGGACGGATTGTTGCCGCGAGCTCTTGCGGCGGGAGCGTGTTCAGCACCTGCGCTCTCCGGATTCGCGCGCGCCGCGCGATCGCGACCGCCCACCGCACCGCCTCGAGGCCCTTCGTCGAGTGCGCGTCGCTCGACACGACGAACGGGATGCCGCGCGCGGCGGCGCGGCGCGCGTGCTCGGGCGCGAGATCGAGCCGGTACGGATCGCCGTTGAGCTCGATCGCGACGCGCGACTCGGCGCACGCGTCGAGCACGTCGTCGAGCCGTACCGCGATCGGATCTCGCCGCATGACGAGCCGGCCGAGCGCGTGACCCCAGATCTTGAAGAACGGCTGGCGCATCGCGGTGACGAGCCGCGCGGTCATCGCGGCCTCGTCGAGCTTGTAGCGCTGGTGCACGCTCGCGATCACGAGATCGAGCTCGCCGATCAGCTCGGCCGGGACGTCGATCGCGCCGTCGGCGAGGATGTCGGCCTCGGTCCCGCGCAGGATGCGGACGCCCAGCTCGGGCAGCGCGGCGATCTCCGCGGCCTGCGCCCGCAGGCCGTCGGCGCCGATGCCGCCGGCATAGCTCGCCGCGGCGCTGTGATCGGTGATCGTGATCGCGCGCATGCCGAGCGCGCCGGCCGCGCGCGCCATCGCCTCGATCGAGTCCTTGCCGTCGCTGTACGTCGTGTGGCAGTGGAACGCGGTCGTCACGTCGTCGAGCGTGACCAGCTCGGAGAAGTCGCCGCCGAGCTCGTCCGTGCCGTCGCGGACCTCGGGCGGGCAGTACGGCGCACCGAGCGCGCGGTAGACCGCCGGCTCGTCGTCGCCGTCGACTGGCCCGCCGCGCGCCGCGAGCTGGGCGACGTGCTCGGGCGAGCCGGTCGCCTCGAGCAGCGCCCACCCGAACCGCCGCGGCGGCGCGACGCGGACCTCGCACCGCATGCCATCGGCGAGCCGCGCGGTCAGCACGCCGCTGTCGTGCGCGGACGACGTGACGAGCGCGTAGCTCGCGAGCCGCGCGGCGATCGCGTCGGGGTGATCGCTCGCCACCGCGAACGCGAGATGATCGACGATCTCGAGCCACCGCCGCACCGGTCCCGCGATCTCGACGCGCCGCGCGGCCGGGTCGGCTCGCAGGAACTGCGCGAGCGCGCGCGCGTGGTCCTCGGCGTCGACGTGCAGCGCGCGCGTTCCGTTCGTGCGGCGCTCCTCGATGGCGGCGAGGATCTTCGCCTCGCTGACCTTGCCGAACCCGGGCAGCACGCGCAGCGCGCCGTCGCGACACAGCGCGGCGACCGCGTCGAGATCCGCCGGGTGCAGCGCGTCGTGGATCTTGCGCGCCTTCTGCGCGCCGACGTACGGCAGCTGTGCGAGCTCGACGATCACCGCGGGCCACTTCGCGCGCAGCTTGTCGAGCACGGTCGAGCTGCCGCGGCGGGCGAGATCGCCGACGACCCGCGCGATCGACGGCCCGACGTGCGGCAGCTCCTCGAGCCGGCCCTCCTCGATCAGCCGGTGGAGGCCGTTCGCCGCCTCGATCGAGCCGGCGGCGCGGTCGTACGCGATCGCGCGGTGGCGATCGCCGTCGAGCTCGAAGTAGACCGCGATCTCGCGCAGCTGGGCGGCGATCGCGGTCGGCTCCATGCCTTGGTGTACTACTTCGGGCCGGGGCCGGTCGACGGCGCGCTCGGGGTCGTCGGCGCGCTCGGGGTCGCCGGCGACGTCGGTGCGCCCGGGTTCGTCGTCGTCCCCGGCGTGGTCGTCGTCGGCGGCCGCGCCGGTGACGACGGGTTCACCGTGCTGTGTGGCGAGATCCCGCCGGCGTCGCCGGTCACGCTGGCGCGGATGCCGGCGTCGCGCGTGGTGATCGTGCCGCTCGTGCCGCCGTCGCGCGCGGCCTGCGCGACGCGCACCTGGCTGTGGCGCTCGACGCTCGAGGTCGGCGGGGTCGTGGGCGTCGGCGGAGGCGGCTGCTGCGTCGGCTCGTTCGGCGGCGGCTGCTGGGGCTGCACCGGCACGCCGGCGTCCTGATCGACCTGGGGCGAGCTCGGGGGCGCCGGCTGCTGCGCCTGCGGCGTCGCGACCGGCGTCGCGGGCTGCTGCATCGGCGGCGGCGGTGCGGTGTTGTCGCTGCGGTCGTGGCTCGCGCACGCCGCGAACACGCCTCCGCCTGCGAGCACGAGCGCGGCCACGCCGCGCCACACAGAGAATCTCTTCATGGTCGTCTCCTCGTTTCCCCGCAAAGGTTGCGAGGCGCGTGCCACGGCGCGTCGCCGGCGACGCTGGTACGGCACTCGCAGGGGGTGCGTGACATGCCCGCACGCTCCATCGACACTGCCACGATCGCGTTCGGCCTCGTCTCGATCCCGGTGAAGCTCTACTCGACGAGCGAGCACTCGCACGAGATCCACTTCCACCTCATCCACGACGGCTGCGGCGAGCGGCTCGAGCAGCGCTACGCGTGTCCGATCCACGGCGAGGTGCCGCGCGATCAGATCGCGAAGGGCTTCGAGATCTCGAAGGGCAACTTCGTCGAGCTGTCGAAGGAAGAGCTCGAGGCGCTCGCGGCGATCGACGACGGCGAGCTCGCCATCCGCGAGTTCGTGCCGGCGAAGGAGGTCGATCCGATCTACGTCGACCGCACGTACTACCTGGGTCCGGGCAGGGGCGGCGAGCGCGCGTACCGCCTGCTGCGCGACGCGCTCGAGGACGCGAAGATCGTCGGCATCGCGTCGTACGTGGCGCGCGGCAAGCAGTACGTCGTGATGCTCCGCGCGTTCGAGGACGGCCTCGCGATCCACCAGCTGCGCTACACGGACGAGGTCAAGCCGTGGAGCGAGGTGCCGCTCGGCCGCCTGCCGAAACCGACGCCGAGCGAGCTCGCGCTCGCGCGCCAGGTCGTCGACCAGCTGCGCCACGACACGTTCGATCCGGGCCACTACGAGGACGAGGTCAAGGACCGCGTGCGCGAGCTGATCGCGAAGAAGGCGAAGGGCGGCAAGATCGTCGCGCCGCCGGAGGCGCCCGAGCCGGTCGTCACCGATCTGATGGAGGCGCTGAAGGCGTCGCTCGGAGAGGCGTCACCCGAGACGAACGGCCACGCGAAGCACGGCCACCGCCGCAGCGCGCGCACGCACGCGCGGCCGCATCACGGCAAGCGGCACGCTACTTCATCGGCGTCCCGGCATCACGGACGATAGGACCCGCGTCGGGGATCGGCGGCAGGTTCAGCGGACCGTCGACGCCGGCGTCGAGCGGCGGCTTGCTCGGCGCGACCGCGGCCGGCTCGACGTCGGCGTCGTCGCCCGGCGGCAGCATGAACGCCGCCGGGCGCGCGCCGAGGATCGGCTGCGGGTGCTCGGGCTTCGCGCCGATCGGCGGAGCTTCTCGCAGAGGCGCGTGGCGTGGCGGCGGCATGTCGCGGCGACACGTGGCGACCGCGCACGTCGCGACAGCGGCGAGCAGCAACGAGCCGATCTTCGAGACGACAGCGCGCATGTCGGCTCGTGTCGCAAGCGGCATGCCGCGCGCCGGTGCGCGCCCGTGCTACGGCGCGGACGCGACGACGAGGCGCTTCAGAAACGGGACGATCTGGCGCGCGGTGATGTCCTCCGCGACCGCCTCGAGGCAGTCGCGCACGCCTCCGCTGATGTCGCGCGGGCTCGGCCCGGTCGTCGCCTTCGCGGAGCCCTGCGCCTGCGCCGCCTTGCTCGCCTCCCACTTCTCGCCGCCGTCGCTGCCGCTCCACGGCGCGACCCGGATCTGCACGGTGCACGCGATCTGCGTCTGCCGGCCGACCCTCGAGATGTCGATCCGCTTCACCGTCGACGCGACGATGAACGCGCGCGAGTGCGCCGACGCGAGATCCGCCGAGGTCGGCAGCCCGCCCGGCCAGCTCGTCGCGTAGCCGGTCCGCTCGACGCTCGTCTTGACGACGCGCATGAGCCGCTCGGCGGCGTCGCCCGGCGCCTTCCGCGACTGATCGGTCGCCGGATCGATCTTGACGAGCACCTCGGGCTTGTTGCCGCGCGCGACCGGCCTCTCCTTGCGGGGCCGGCGCAGGTTCGCGAGCGCCCGGAGCGCCGACGCCGCGCTCTGCCTCACGCCGGTATCGCTGTCGGCGGTCGCGCGGTCGAGCGCCTCGAACGCGAGGGTCTTCGCGTCGGCGGGCGTGTGGGTGTCGACCTGCTTCTCGAGCCCGATCGCGGCGACCCGGCGGACCGTCGCGCTGCCGTCGCGGCCGAGCGCATCGGCGAGCGCGATGATCGCGCGCGGGTCCTTGCTCCTGCTGAGCGCGAGCGCGGCGGCGAGGTGCACCTTGTAGCTCGCGCTCTGATTCGAAAGCTCCTCGACGTTCGTCGATACGGAATCGGCATGCGCGCTGCCGACACCGACCACGCACACGATCAGGCAACCGGCGAACATCGCCAGCGCGCGCATCATCCACCTTACGTTAACACGCGACGTAGTTCCGCCGCGCTGGCGCATGTCATCCCACACCGGCGTAGGATGCGCCCATGAGTCTCGTCGACAGCCTGCGTGTCGCGGCCGCGATGGCGCGGATCAGCGGAGTGTCGATCGTCGAGCTCGCGCGCGGCGCGCTCGATCGCGAGCACGTCGACGAGCGCGCGCGCTGGTTCGGCCGCCGCGTCGTCGAGCTGCTCGACGTCGAGCTCCACGCGACCGGCGCCGAGCGGGTGCCGAGCGGTCGTGCGTACGTCTACATGTCGAACCACCAGAGCCACCTCGACATCCCGATGCTCTACGCGACGCTGCCGTCGCCGACGATCCGGATGCTCGGCAAGAAGGAGCTGTTCGCGATCCCGGTGTGGGGCCGCGCGCTGCGCGCCGCGGAGTTCATCGAGGTCGATCGGTCGAACCACGTGCGCGCGGTGCAGTCGATCGAGCGCGCGAAGCAGCTGATCAAGGACGGCGTGTCGATCTACCTCGCTCCCGAGGGCACGCGCTCGCGCGACGGCCGGCTCAACAAGCTGAAGAAGGGCGGGTTTCACCTCGCGACGGACACCGGCACGCCGATCGTGCCGGTCGCGATCAAGGGCACCATCGACATCTTGCCGCGCGGCACGCGGACGATGCACAAGGGCAAGCGCGTCGACGTCACGATCGGCGCGCCGATCGAGGTCGAGGGCCGTTCGATCGGCGAGCTGATGCAGCGGGTCGAAGATTTCCTGAAGGATCACGTCGAGAACGGCGGAGGCGACGATCTGCGGTAGAGTAGGGTGGTGACCTGGGTCGTCCCGCTGGCGCTCGGGGGCTTCGCTGTCCTCCTGATGGCGACGTTCACGATGATCAATGCTCGCAAGCGCCACCACGGGCACCTCGCTCCCGCGCAGGTCGTCGGCCCGCGCATCCTCGTCCACGACATCAACGACGACCGGTGCACCGGCTGCGACGCGTGCGTCGCGGTGTGCCCGACGAACGTGCTCGACCTCGTCTCGAACAAGAGCCGCGTGCTGCGCTTCCAGGACTGCATCCAGTGCGAGGCGTGCATGTTCGCGTGCCCGACCGAGGCGCTCGTCATGTTCCCCGAGGGCGGCATGCCGCCGCCGCTCAAGGTCCCGGAGATCGACGAGAACTTCCAGACCGCGATCCCCGGCCAGTACCTGATCGGCGAGGTCGCCGGCAAGCCGCTCGTCAAGAGCGCCGCGAACCTCGGCCGCGCGGTGATCGAGCACATGCTGCAGACGGGCCTTCACCCCGGCGCGCTCGGCCACAGCGGCACCGCCGTCGACGTCGCGATCATCGGCTCGGGCCCGGGCGGGCTGTCGGCGGCGCTGACGTGCATCCAGCGCGGGCTGTCCTACGTCGTGCTCGAGAAGGAGCAGCAGATCGCGTCGACGATCGCGCGCTATCCCAAGGGCAAGCTCGTGATGGCCGAGCCCTACGACACGGTCAACCTGTCGCTGCTGCCGGTGTTCGACTCGTCGAAGGAGCAGCTGATCCCGATCTGGAAGGAGCTGCTCGAGCGCGTTCAGCTCGCGGTCCGCCTCGGCGAGTCGGTCGAGACCGTCAAGCGCCAGGGCGACGGCAGCTTCGAGATCCGCTCGACCGTCGCGACGTACCAGGCGCAGCGCGTCGTGCTGTCGATCGGCACGCGCGGCAAGCCGCGCACGCTGCAGGTCCCGGGCGAGAACCTGCCGAAGGTGTTCTCGCTGCTCGAGGATCCCGACGAGTGGCGAGGGCGCAACGTGCTCGTCGTCGGCGGTGGCGACTCGGCGTGCGAGGCGGCGCTCGCGCTCGCCGATGCGGGCGCGAAGGTGATCATCTCGTACCGCGGCGCGAAGTTCGCGCGCATGGCGCAGAAGAACAAGCAGGCGATCGAGCAGTACACGGGCGGCGGCCGCATCAAGGCGAAGCTGAGCTCGCAGGTGCTCGCGTTCGAGCCCGACAGCGTCACGCTCGCGCTCGCCGATGGCTCGCAGAAGCGCTATCCGAACGAGGCCGCGTTCGTGCTGATCGGCGCCGATCCGCCGGTCGCGTGGCTCGAGAAGGTCGGCGTGCGGTTCGTCGAGCGCCCGCACCAGTTCCAGCTCGGCAAGACCGAC
>JBLMXA010000623.1:0-11779 GCA_050257515.1 Acidobacteriota bacterium
CGCGCAGCTTCTGCTGCATCCACTGCGTCGCGAGCCGCGTGCGCGACGCCGCCTTGCCGAGCGGGCTGCGCACGCCGATGTGCGCGAGCAGGCGGTCGGCCGCCGGCAGCGCCTCGTCGAGCCGGCCGCGCCGCAGCAGCGCCTCGATGCGCAGCCGCTCGCAGTCGATCGCCTCGTCGTCGTCGGGTAATAGCTCGGCGGCCTGGCCGTACAGCTCGGCCGACTCGTCGAGCTGGCCGGCACACGTGAGCGCGTGCGCGCGCCTCTCGAGCAGCTCGCGCTGGCCGGCGGCGTCCCACGGCCCGTAGCTCAGCGCGATCTCGTAGAGCTCGCTCGCGCGGCGGAACGCCAGCGCCTCCTCGGCCTTCGCGGCGGCGGCGACCGCGTGGTGCGCGGCGTTCGCGGGGTGACCGGCGGCGAGCCAGTGCTCGACGACCGCCTGCGAGTCGAGCTGCGCCTCGCCCTGCACGTCCTCGAACGCGCGGGCGAGCGCCTCGTGCCAGCTCGCGCGCGTCTCGACGTCGATCGTCGACAGCACCGCGGCGCGCACGTGATCGTGTGCCGGCTGCAGGATCATGTGACCGTCGACGCGGCGGATCGTCGCGAGCCGCTCGGCCGCGAGCACCTGCGCCTCGGTGTGGCCGCCGACGACGCCGGCGGCGTGCGCGGCGATCTCGATCGAGATCGGACGCGCGGCGATCGCCGACACCGCGAGCATCGCCTGCGCCTCGGGCGTCAGCCGCGACGTGCGCGCGGCGACGAGCTCCTCGATGCGCGCCGGCGCGTGCTCGCCCGAGCGCGCCATCTCGGCGAGCACGAGCGGGTTGCCACCGGCGGCGCGCACGATCTCCTCGGCACGCCGCGAGTCGCCCGCGAGCTGCGACACCAGCGCGCGCGCGTCGCCATCGTCGAGCGCGCCTATCTCCAGCTCGCGAACGGCGCCTCGCCGCGGCGTGCCCGCCGGCGGATTCTTCAGCTTCGCGACGACGCCGAGGTAGTCCTCGGGGCGGTGCGCGACGATCACGAGGGTTTGCGCTTCCGCCCCATGCACGAGCTCGGCGAGGAATCCGACCGAGTCGGCATCGCCCCAGTGCGCGTCGTCGACGAAGATCACGAGCGGCCGGATGCGCGACAGCTTGCCGAGCAGCTGGCGCAGCGCCGTGAACCCGCGGCGGCGCAGCTCGGCCGGATCGGCGGGCTCCTGGCCCTGCGCCGCGAGCTCGCCGAAGCGCACGACGCGCTTCATCACCGGAAACAGCCGCACGAGCGCCGGCAGGTCGCGCGGCACGATCGCCTCGACCTCGGCCGGCGGCAGCACGATCGCGAGCGTCGTCAGCATGTCGACGATGCCGTCGAGCATCTTGAACGGCACCTGCTCGCGCTCGAAGCAGCGGCCCTCGAGCACGAACGCCTGATCGCCGAGCCCGCGCAGGAAGCGGCGCACGAGCGTGCTCTTGCCGATGCCGCTCTTGCCGCGGACCATGATCGCGACGCCGCGCCGGCGTGCATCGGCGAGCGCGCGGCGCAGCTCGTCGAGCTCCTTCGCGCGGCCGACGAACGTCGCCGGCACCGAGCTGAGCGCGATCGCGCGCGTCTTCGCCGATGGCGCGGCGCCGAGCCGGTCGAGGATCGCGAACCCCGACGGGCGCGCGCCCGGCGATGGCTGCAGCATCTCCATCGCGAGTCGCGCGAGGTCCGCCGGCACGCCGGCGGCGAGCCGCTGCGGCTGCGGCGGCAGCTCGGTCTGCTTGCGCGTCATCACCTGCTCGGAGTCGCCCTCGAACGGCCGCCGGCCGGTCAGCGCCTCGTAGAGCATCGTGCCGAGGCCGTACCAGTCACTCGCCTCGGTGAGCGGCTGATCGGCGGCCTGCTCCGGCGACATGTAGACGGGCGTGCCGACCGCGAGCCGCTCCGGGTTCGCCTCGGCGACCGCGGCGACCAGCCCGAAGTCGAGCAGCGCGACCCGCCCGCTCGCGGTGACCAGCACGTTCGAAGGCTTGAGATCGCGGTGCAGCTTGCCCGCCTTGTGCAGCGCGATCAGCGCGTCGACGAGCTGGACGAGCGCGCCGCGCAGCCGGCGCTCGTCGACCGGCGTGTGCAGGATGTCCTGGCGCGAGCGCGTCGGCCCGAACACCGCGCGCGCCGGCCGCACCCAGTCGATGAACGACACGCCCTCGACGAGCTCCATCGTGAAGTACCACTCGTCGCCGGTCGCGTGCAGCTCGTGCAGCGCGACGAGGTTCGGGTGGACGATGTCGGCGAGCGAGCGGAACTCGCGCTTGAAGCGATAGAGGTCGCGCCCCGACGCGCGGCGCAGCAGCTTGAGCGCGACCTCGCGCTGCAGCTGGCGATCGAAGGCGCGGTAGACGACGCCGGCACCCCCCGTGCCGAGCGTGCCCCGCACTTCGAAGCGACCGGCGCCGAGCGCGCTGGGGACGGCGGCTTGCAACAGCTCCCGAGTCTATCAGTTCAGCCAGATCATCTTGCCGCGCACGCGCACGTCGCCGCTCGACTCGACCGTGACCTCTTCTTCGCCCTCGACCTCGATCTTGCCGCCCTCGAGCTGGAGCTGCTCGCTGCCGCGGATCGCGACCCTCGGCGACTCGATCTCGACCGCCTCGCTCGCCCTGAGCTCGAGCCGCGCGCTCTCCATGCGCAGCACCGGGCCCTTGTCGGTCAGCTCGATCCGGACCTCGACCATGCCGGACTCGTTGCGGATCTCGACGGTGCGATCCTCGACGACCAGCTTGCGGCCGTCGGCGAGGTACAGCTCGCGGGTGTCGGATGTCGTCTCCTCGCTGGCTTGCTCGAGCTCGAGCTTTTGCTTGGGAGAACCCGACATGGCACGAGTCTATCACGTACGATGGATCCGGCCGCATGCGCCCGGATCTACTGGTCTGTCCCGGCTGCCGACGGATCACGCCGGAGCGGATCGACCTCTATACGCTCGTCACCGACGGCGACTTCCTCGCGTGCACGTGCGGGCGGCGGTACCCCGTCGTCGACGGCGTGCCGGCCGTAGTCGCCGACCCCGACGGCTACCTCGCCGGCACGCTCGTCGAGACCGATCTCGCGCCGCCGGCGGCCGAGGTGCCCGGCCCCGACGACGCGGCCTACGCGCGCCTGCTCGAGCACGTGTCGATCTACATGGACGCGCACTGGAGCGAGCCGGCATCGCCCGCGATCGCCGAGCGGCTGGCCGCGCTCCCGCGCGTGACGCGCGCGGTCGAGCTCGGCTGCAGCGCCGGGCGCATCGTCGGCGAGCTGGCGCGCAGCGCCGACCACGTCGTCGGCATCGACCTCCAGCTGGCGACGCTGCGCCGCGCTCGCCGCGTGCTCGCCGGCGAGCCGGTGACCTACGCGCGCCGCATGGTCGGCCGCCACTACGCGCCGGTGGTGGTCCAGGTGCCCGCGGTGGCCAACGTCACGCTCGCGGTCGGCGACGCGCTCGATCCGCCGCTCGTCCCTGGCATGTACGCGCGGGTGGTCGCGCTGAACCTGCTCGACTCCGTGCGCAGCCCGCGCCAGCTGCTGGCCGTGGTCGACGCGCTGTGCGCACCGGGCGGCGAGCTGATCCTGAGCTCGCCGTACGCGTGGCAGAGCGAGCACGTCGCCGACGACGAGCGGTTCGGCGGCGCCGACCCGGCGGCGGCGCTCGCCCACATGTTGCGCATCGGCGCCGACCTGCGCGCCCGCTACGAGATCGTCGACGAGGCCGACCTGTCCTGGACGCTGCGCCGCGACGCGCGCAGCCAGGTCACCTATCGCATCCACTACTTGCGCGCGCGCCGGGGAAGCTAACCCCCTGGTCGCCGTATAATCCTCGACAGCCGACCATGCCCGCCCCGCAAGCCTCCGCGATGCAGCAGCTCGCTCGTGCGACGTTCATGAGCAAGAACCTGCGGGTGCCGACCAACTGGCAGGATCCTTCGGGCGATCCGGAGGCCAAGCACTACGGCCAGGCGTTCAAGGACTCCGAAAAGGCGAGCTCGCCGGGCGCGCCGCCGCTGTTCACGCCCGCGTCGCTGAACAAGTACCACACCGACACCCAGAAGATGCTGATCTCGAAGTACGGCGAGTTCATCGACGGCATCTGCTCGGCGATCTGCTCGGCGTGGAGCCAGTGGCAGTCGACCGCGACGATGGCGGGCTTCGTCGTCACCGGCCCGATGGTGGTCGGCGGCATCATCCCGCCGGTGCCGTGGATGCCGCTGATCATGGCGTCGGCGCCGAAGGGCACGCCGATGATGCTCAAGTACTCGACCACCGTCGCGAACGTGATCTCGATGCAGTGGCTGGCGCTGTCGGCGACGATCACGGTGTCGGCGCCGTTCGCGGCCTACCCGCCGTTCGCGACGTTCCCGTCGCCGGCGATCCCGCCGCCGGGCATCCCGAACATGGTCCCGATCCCGCTCGCCGCGCTGCCGACGATCATGGACATGCTCGTCAGCAACAACACGATGAAGCCGATGATGGTCGGCATGCTCGGCGATCCGCAGGCGCCGTTCCATCAGGAGCTGTTCGAGTCGATCTGCACGGCGTTCGAGCAGTCCTTCACGATCTGGAAGAGCTCGACCATGCTGAACCAGGTGATGGCGATGGGCGCCGTGCCGACCTGGACGCCGGTGTCGCCGGCGGGGCCGGTCGTCGGCACCGCGATGATGCTTCCCGGAGGGATGACCTGATGCCACCGCAAGCTCGCGTCGGCGACAAGTCGAACGTGCCCGTCGATACCCACGGCTGCCCGGCGTGCCCGCACCCGTGCGTCGGCCCGGCGATCCAGGGCTCGCCGAACGTCAACGTCAACAACCTGCCCGCCGTCCGCGTCGGCGACAAGGGCGTCCACGCCGCCTGCTGCGGCCCGAACATGTGGACCGCGGCGGCCGGCTCGGGGACCGTCATGATCAACAACATGGCGGCGCACCGGCTCGGCGATCAGGACACCCACTGCGGCGGCACGGGCCAGATGATCGAGGGCTCGGGCAACGTGATGACCGGCGGCTGACCCGTCATCCGGGTGGCAGCACGTAGCGCCCCTCGGCGAACGCGCGCTCGACCTCGGGGAGGATCTCGGCGCGCGCGAGCATGAGCGAGCGATCGACGTCGAGCTTGAACAGGAACACGTAGACGCCCGCGGCGATCGTCACCAGCGCGAGCAGCACGTGGAGGATCACCGAGGTGTGGATCGATGCGGCGAGCACGATCGCGCCGATCGCGAGCATGCCGGCGGTGCGCACCTTCTTGAGCACGGCCTTCCAGTGCAGGCGGATCGCGATGACCTGAGCGTCGTAGGCGGGCAGCGTACCCTTCTGCAGCATCGCCGGATCGCGCGTCTTCATCATCACCGCGGTCTTCATCGCCGCGGCGACCGCCTCGCCGAACGTGCCGGTCGCGGCCTTGCAGCGCAGCTCGGCATGGTTCGGCATCGTCCGCAGCAGGTGCCACAGCGTCGCGCGCGCCTCGAGGTACTTGGCGCGCCCCGCGATCGGCGCGAACACGTACAGCATCAGGCCGAGGCCGCCGAACGCGAGCAGGTAGCTGAGGACCACCTTCACACCTGGAGAATATCGCGGAGCCGGCGCAGCGCCCAGGTCCGAGGTACCACGACGCGAGGTGGCCGGATCCCGCGGTCGGCCGCGAGCTTGCGCAGCAGGAGGCGCGCGTCGTCGGCCTTGCGCGACGGCTTGGGCCACGCCGCGAGCGCGGCGAGCTGGCGCGCGGGCAGCCCGGCCGCGCGGCCGTCGGCGAAAAGCCGCGCCCACGAGCGGTCGCGATAGAACGGCGCGCGTGCGAGCTCGATCAGGCGGTCGCGCGTGCGCGCGGTGATCACGCCGGCGCGCGCGGCGCGCGCGAGGCCGTCGCGCAGGTCGACGAGCGCGGCGGAGGTCGCGCGAAACCCGTACTCCGCGGGCAGGTGCGCGACCGCGACCTCGTCGTCGGCGACGAGCTCGCCGCGCCGCAGCTGCTCGTAGATCTTGCCGACGCCGATCATGCCGAACGGCGCGAGCTCGGCGGCGCGCAGCGCGCCCATGCTCGCCGCGCCCCACACCGCGACGCCGCGCTCGAGCGCGACGAGCAGCTCCTTGTGCCACACCGCCGCCATCCGCTCGAAGTAGCCATCGATGATCGCGATCCGCGCGACGCGTCGGCCGCGCAGCGCGCGCAGCACGTCGCCGACGCCGACCGGCGGGCGCACGATCGCGCCGGGCAGGCGGGCGGTGACCTCCTCGCCGCTCAGCGTGGGCCCGACGAACACGAGCGTGCGGGTCACCCGAGCGCCTCCACGTCGGTCGCGCGGCCCGGCACGATCACCTTGACGACCGGGACGCCGAGCGACGGGTGCGTCAGATCGACCGCGATCACCGGCTCGGCGATCCGCGCGACGACGCGCTCGAGCTCCTCGCCGAGGCTGCGTGCCGCGAGCCGCGGCAGGTCGTCGTAGAGCGCGGGCTCGTCGCACGGCTGCGCGAGCCGCTCCCACAGCTCGCCGAGCAGCTCGGGATCGGTCGCGCGCGCGTAGTCGTGCGGGAAGAAGTCGTCGCGCGCGCCGGCGATGTAGGTCAGCCGCGTCTGCGCGGCCTCGGTGAGCGCGCGCGCGATCGCGATCTCGGGCGCGAGGTGGGCGCCGAAGCCCTGGTAGACGCCGAGCGGCCGCCACGCGACCTCGCGCGGATCCTCGACGATCGCGCAGCCGATCGCGCACACCCCCGTGTCGCTGGCGAGGTCCCACACGAATACACGCGCACCGGTCGCGGTGATCCGCTCGATCAGCGCGCGGCACGCGCGATCGGCGATCGAGTCGAGCACGATGCGCCGATCGCCGCCGGCGCGCCGCCACGCCGCCTCGGCGTCGCGCTCGATCACCTCGAGCAGGCCGTGCAGCACCGCCTCGACGAGCGCGTTCCCCGACGCGAGCCCGTTGGACGAGATGTCGAACACCGGAGGTAGGACGAAGGTCGTATCGAGCGTCACCGCCTGCTCGGGGACGAGCACCGGCGCGTCGGCCACGAGATCCCAGCCCTCGACCCACCGCCACGTCGCGTCGAGATCGAGCCGGCCGCGCGGCCGCGGCAGCGCGCGGACGTCGACCACGCGCGCTCCGCGCCGGCGCAGCGCGGAGTAAGCCGATCGTGTGGCTCGCAGCGTCAGGTGCTCGGCGCTGTAGGTCTCGAGGCTCTCCATCAGCGCGGACACCCGCGCCGCCTCGCGCGTGAGGCCCTTGCCCTGCTGCGTCGACAGCGAGCGGCCCAGCGGCCGGATCGCGGCGAACACCGGGATCCCGAGCGTGTCGAGCCCGGTCAGCTCGGCGATCCTCGTGATCCCTGCCCTCGCCTGCAGCGGCGCGAACCGCCTCCACGTCTCGTCCAGCGAGGCGGCGCGATGGGTGCCATCGCACAGCCGGGTCGGCGCGGCGAGCACGTGGTCGCGGAGGCGGAGCATGCCGGACGTATGCTATCCATGAGATCCGTTGCGCGTCCTCCTCGTCGCCGCCGTCCTCGCGATCTCCGCGTGCCATCCGGGCGGAGAGTATGCGCGCGGCACCCCGATGACGGAGGATCTCGACCGCGGCGAGACCAACGGCCGGATGTTCGACTTCGTGTCGAACCGCGCCGACGGCGATGACTGGAGCATCCGCATTCGCGGCACGTCGATGAACGTCGCCTACGGCGACGGCGACAAGACGAACAAGCTCGGGACCAAGAACCTGACCTCGAAGGAGAGCGACAAGGTGTGGGATCTGATCGACAAGATCGACATCCCGTCGCGCGGCAAGGGCAAGCAGGATCAGGACGCCGGCTACGTCGAGCTCCAGCTGCGCGAGCCCGGCGACAACGACACCCACGACATCTACAAGACGTTCATTCCACGCGACAATGACAAGCTCGACGACGACGAGGTCGCACTGTTCGAATACCTCGCCAAGCTCGTCAAGAAACACTTCAACACCGAGCCGAACTTCTGATGACACGCCACGGGATCCTGATCACGCTCTCCGCGAAGCGCCTTGCCCAGCTCACCGAGGATCCGGAGACCCTCGAGGACGTCATCGATGCCCGCGACGAGGCGCCGATCCCTGGCCTGCTCGATCTCGGCAACGCCTGGGACGCCCTCGACGTGCTCGTCTCCGATCGCGGCAACCACGCCGTGCTCGGCGACGCGCTGCTCGCTCGCTCGGGCAAGGAGCTCGAGGACATGGCGTTCGACCACGTCCGCCTGCTTGGGCCCGCGCGCGTCGCCGAGGTCGCGAAGGCGCTCACCGCGCTGCCGGCCAAGCTCGTCTCCGAGCGCTACCCCACGCTCGCGAGCAAGAAGCTCGAGGGCGGCCTCGGCAAGGACACGGAGGAGATCGAGGGCCTCGAGCTGCTCCTCCGCCGCGTGATCGCGCTCTACCAGGACGCCGCGAAGCTGCAGCACTCGATGCTGTCGTTGCTCGTGTGAAGAACCAGAAGAATCAACCGCCAAGGCGCTGAGGTCGCCAAGCCGGAGCCAGAAGAAGTTGTTCTCTGACCTTGGCGATCTCGGCGTCTTGGCGGTTCAATTTCCGATCACATCAGCGCGTCCGCCTCGCGCTCGAGGATCACCGACCACCGCAGGTAGAACAGCAGGTACGGATCGGGGATCACGACCGTCTGGTCCTGCTCGTCCCACTCGAGCGAGGGGCCGGTCGGCGGCGCGAAGCCGGCGGCGATCTGGCCGAGCGTCGCGCACGCGCGGATCACGCTCGCGCCGTCGGGTGCGGTGCCCTTGCACAGCTGCTCGAGCCGCTGCGTGAGCTCGGCGTAGCCGATCGCGAGGCTCGGTGGATCGAGCGCGAGCGCGCGCATCACCGTCATGTAGACGTCCCCGGTGCGGCCGTCGCGGTGGGTGTAGCTGCGGCGCTCGCCCGGCTTGACCTTGGGGCCGGCGATCATCGCGCGCACGAGCGAGCGGAAGTCCACGGTGAGCGACGTGAGGAACAGGATCTCCTTGCGCGCGAGCTCGTCGAGCACCACCGAGCGCGGCGGGTCCGCCGTCTCTCGTGCGCCGAGGTGGTTGCACATCCACAGGCAGATCGACTGCATGAGCTGCGGCGAGCCGGCGGCCTCGATCGCGAACATCTGCAGCGACGCGTCGTCGACGTCGAGGCCGAGCAGCGGGCAGCCGAGCTTGGCGATCTGCCGCAGGTCGCGCTTGTTCCAGTAGTCGAGATCGATCGCGAGCACGCGGCCGCGCAGCTCGGGCAGCGCGCGCACGACGTTGTCCGCGCGGTGCGGCACGCTCGCGACGCAGATCCGCAGCCCTCGGCTCGCCGCATCCTTGAGCTGCTGCGCGACGTCGCTCTGGATCGCGGCCGGGATGTAGTGAAAGTCGTCGATCAGCACGGTGAACGCGGTGCCGCCGAGCTCCTTGACGACCTGGGGCAGGCCGCGGCGGCTCGCCGTGATCTGCAGCGTCTCGGCGTGCGCCGACAGCTCGCCGTGCCCGGACCTGTGCGACGCGCCGGTGCCCGACAGGCCGATCGTGCCGCCGTGCTCGCGCGTCGACGTCTCGGTCGTCGTGTCGATCGTGCTCGTCATCATCGCGTGCGGCTCGCCCCACCAGTCGAGCACGCGCTCCCACAGCTGATCGGGCGAGCGCACCGACGCGCCGCTGACGGTGACGAGGTTGCCTTCGCCGACGACGCGCTGCACGAGCACGGTCTTGCCGGCCTTCGAAGGCCCGGAGATCGACGCGATCTGCGTCGAGCTGCGGATCCACTCGCGCAGCAGCCGCTCGTGATGGAGGTCGTCGCGCTGCACGTAGGTGTGCGTCGGATACGAGGTCGGCGTGAACACCTCGGCGGACGACAGGCGCGGCATGGGCCCGCCATGATAACGTGGGTCCGTGCGGCCAGCGTGGTTGTTGCTGGTGGTCGGGGCGTGCCGGCTCGGCTTCGATCCGTGGCAGCGCCCCGCCGCCGACGGCGCCGGCGGCGACGCAGGAGTCGCGGACTCTCACGACGCGCGCCCCGCGAGCTGCGCCGCGAGCTACTCGTTCAGCTACGGGACCTCGCGCTACCGCTACGCAGGCACCGATCAGTGGCTGAACTCCGAGATCGACTGCGAGTCCGACGGCGCCGGCATGCACCTTGTCGTGGTCGACGACGCGGCCGAGCTCGCCGCGATCGCGTCACTGCCGGGCATGACGATGACGTGGGTCGGCACGAGCGATCGGATCACCGCCGGCACGTGGCGGCTGGTCACCGGCCCGGTCGCGACGTACCTGCCGTGGGCCGCGAGCCAGCCGGCGGCGCTGCCCTGCGTGTCGTGGAATCCCGCGACGGGAACGTTCGCCGCCGAGGACTGCGCGCAAGCGCGCGGCCGCGTCTGCGAGTGCGACGGCGTGACCGTGGACAAGACGTCGTACTGATCTGCGCCGGCGCGACGTGGGCGCACGATCGCGGCGCGGCGATGCGTGATCCTGCGCCGCGGGCGCGGGCACGTCGCTTGCTGTGGTGGCGCGCATGCCGGCCCGATCTCTCGCGCTCCTCGACGCGCGCGAACCGCGGAGCGCGGAGATCTGGCGCGAGCTCGAGGCGCGCGCGCACGCGAGCTACTTCCTGGCGTGGCCGTGGGTCGAGCGCTGGCTCGCCGCGCTGCCCGAGCCCGTGCGGCCGCAGCTCGCGGTGATCCGCGACGGCGGCGCGCCGATCGCCGCGTGCTTCGTCGCGCGCCGCCGCGAGCGGCGCCGTGTCGTGATGACGAGCACCGTCGTCCACGTCAACGCGACCGGCCTCGCGCGGCACGACGAGCTGTGCATCGAGCACAACGGCCTGCTCGCCGCACCCGGCGCGGGCGCTTCGTTCGGCGACCTGCTCGCGCGGCTGCCCGGGTCCTGGGACGAGCTCGCGATCGGCGCGGCCGATCGCGACGCGGTTCGCGACCTCGCCGCGCTGCCCGGCTATCGCGTGCGCGTCGACCACGCGTCGCGCGCGCCGTACGTCGAGCTCGCGGCGGTGCGCGCCGCCGGCGGCGACTACGCCGCGGTGCTCGGCGCGAGCACGCGCGCGCAGCTGCGCAAGGCGCGCCGCAAGCTCGGCCGACTCGAGGTCGAGATCGCGTGCGACGCGGCGAGCGCGACCTCGATCTACGACGAGCTGATCGCGATCCACTCGCGGCGCTGGCAGGCCTGCGGCGAGCCCGGCGCGTTCGCCGATCCGTGGTTCGCGCGCTTCCACCGCGAGCTGATCGCGGCGCGGCTGCCGCACGGCGAGATCCAGCTCGTGCGCGTGCGCGCCGGCGGCCGCACGCTCGGGTGCCTGTACAACCTGGTGTGGCGCGGGCGCGTGCTGTTCTACCAGTGCGGGCTCGCCTCCGGAGGCGATCCCGCGGTGCGGCCCGGCTACGTCTGTCACGCGGCCGCGATCGAGCACTCGGCGCGCGAGGGCCACGCGGTCTACGACCTGCTCGGCGGCGGCGAGTACAAGGAGCGGCTCGCGACCGGCGCGGCCGAGCTGGTGTGGCTGCGCGTGCAGCGCCCGCGGCTGCGCTTCACGCTCGAAAACTACATGGTCGAGGCCAAGCGGCGCAGCTCTGCGCGCATCGCGTCGGCGCTCGGCGCGCGGAACCTCCTGCCGTGGCCGGGGAGCACCTGATCGAAGCGGTGCTCGGCGAGCCGCGCGATCAGTTCTGGGCCTCCAGCATCCGCTGCACCGCCGCCACCGCCCACGCGCGATCGATGCGCAGCTCGCCCTCGGGCGGCGCGCGCACGGCGAGCCGGTCGTATCCGGCGCGCGCGCTCGACACGCGCTCCGCCTGGA
>JBLMXA010000624.1:0-3365 GCA_050257515.1 Acidobacteriota bacterium
GCCGAGCTTGTTGCGCAGCGACATGCCGGTGAGCGTGTTGCCGTGATCGTCCTGCGGCACGCCCATGAGCCCGGTCTTGTACGGCGCGTCCTCGATCATGTTGCCGGCGCAGAAGATGACCAGCTTGATGCCGGTCTCCTTCCGCAGCTGGCGAGCGTGCGCGTAGAACTCCTTGTCGCCCGCCATCAGCAGCGTGACCATCCCGACCTCGGGCTTCTTGAGCCACGCCTCGACGTTCTTGCGCACGTAGCGGCGCTTCGCGGCGATGTCGGCGGAGCGGATGATGTGCTCGACCCCGAGCTTGCCGCACACGCGCGCCTGGTTGCGCCGCGCGAGGTCGGTGACCATGCCCCAGTCGTACGTGAACGCGACCGGGTTCATGTTCAGCACGGTCTTGACGTAGTGGAGGCCGTACGACGAGTCGCGGCCGCCCGAGAACGCGACGATCACGTCGGGGCTGCCGTCCTTGCTGCGGTACGGCTCGACGGCGTCGAACAACGCCTGCTCGCCCTTCGGCGAGATCTTCTTCCACGTGCGGCAGTAGCGGCACACGCCGTGCTCGTCGAAGTCGACGAACGGATAGGTCTCCGGAAGGATGCACTTCGTGCAGCGCACGAGCTGATCGGGCCGCGGGCTGTGATCGACGATCTCGACGTGGTGGCCGTTCGGCGCGAACGGCGGCGCGCCGTCGCCCGCCGGCGGCCCGGAGAGAGTGAACGCGTGCCGCTCGAGATCGCGCAGCTTGATGATGAGCCCGTGGCCCGCGCGCACCTGCTCGAGCGTGCAGTCGCCGAGCCTCGCCGCGAGCTTCTTGTCCTCGAGCACGCGCTGCAGGATGAACCGCTCCGACGCGAACGCGATCACGCCGTTGCCCGACAGCTGAAACAGCGAACCGGTGTTCGTCGCGAGCAGCATGACGTCGAGATCGTCGAACATCATCGCGATCGACGCCGAGCCCTGGAGCTCGGCGAACGTGTCGCGCGCTGCCGCCGCGAGGTCCTTGTTCTGATCGAGCTTCGCGCGCAGCAGCGCCGCGAGCACCTCGGTGTCGAGCTCGCCGCGCCGTGACAGCGCGTAGCGCTGCTCGAGCGCCTCGTGGTTGACGACGATGCCGTTGTGCAGCGCGACCGCGCCGCGGGTCGTCACCGGCTGGTTGTTGTCGATGTTCGTCGCGGTGCCGTTGAACGCGAGCCGCGAGTGGCCCGTGATCGCGAGCGCGGGCCGCGCGAGCAGCTCGGCGAGCTTGGGGCTCGCCAGGAAATCACTGACCGAGCCGCCTTGCTTGAAGACCTCGATACGGTCACCGTCGTGCACCGCGATGCCGGCAGCCTCGCGGCCGCGCGTCTCGGAGAACCGGAGCAGCGACAGTGCGAGATCGCGCGCGAGGTCGTGGTCGCCCGTCGCGGTGATCACGCCGAAGATGCCGCACATGACAGTGGAGACACCATACACGATGGATATAGTCAACGCGTGAAGATCGTCCGCAGGTTGCCGCCGGGCGTGATCGTCGCCATCGGCTGGGGCATCGGGCTCGTCTACGCCTTCCCCGGCATGATGACGATGGATTCGCTCGACCAGCTGCGCGAGGGGCGCGAGCACTTCTACACCGACGGCCACCCCCCGGCGATGGCCGCGATGTGGCGGATCGTCGACGCGATCGTCGCCGGACCGTTCGGGATGCTGATGATCCAGACCGGCGCGTTCGTCATCGGCCTGTACTGGATCTTGAAGCGCGCGATGCAGCCGCGCACCGCCGCGATCGCGACGGTCTGCGTGTACGTGTTTCCGCCCGTGCTCGCGCCGATGGGCGTGATCTGGAAGGACTGCATCATGGCCGGGTTCTTCCTGCTCGGCGCAGCCGCGCTGGTCTCGGAGAAACGCTGGGTGCGCGTCGCCGGCCTGCTCGGGCTCGGGCTCGCGACCGCGGTCCGCTACAACGCGTTCGCGGCGACGCTGCCGCTGATCGTGCTGCTGTTCGCGTGGCCCGGCGTCGCCGGCTGGCGCCGCTACGCGCTCGCGACCGCCGCCTGGCTCGCGGTCACGCTCGGCGCGTTCGCGTACGACGCGGCGATCACCGACGCGAACATGTACGTGTGGCAGAGCTCGCTCGCGGTGCTCGACATCACCGGCACGCTCGCGCACGTCGATGACACGATCCCCGACGACGAGCTCCGGCAGACGTTTGCGGGCACAAAGCTGCTGGTCGATCGGGACATCCATGCCGCGATCAAGCAGCGCTACGAGCTGTGCACCGAGCACGGCATGGACTTCGAACCGCTGATCGCGCGCGACGGGCACCTGTGGGATCTGCCGCTCGCCGGCACGACGCCGTCGCCGAAGGACCAGCGCGAGGCGATCACGCGAACGTTCTGGGACGTCGTCCTGTCGCACAAGCGCGCGTACCTCGCACATCGCTGGCTGACCACGCGCGAGGTGCTCGGGCTCTCGAGTCACCCCGTCGGTGCGATGGTGCCGACGTTCCACACGCAGTACGGCCCGTACATGGAGAAGCTCAAGCTCGGCAGCGGGTGGTCGCCGGTGCAGGAATGGATGCAGCGCAAGAGCGTGTGGATGTCGAAGAAGACGCCGCTGTTCCGGCCGTGGATCTACCTCGTCGTGTCGCTCGTGCTGCTGCCGCTCGCGATCCGCGCGCGCAAGGTCGACGTGATCGCGCTGCTGCTGTCGGGGCTCGCGCTCGAGGCCACGCTGTTTCCGCTGGCGCCGACCCCGGATTACCGGTATTCGCACTGGCTGGTGGTGACCACCGTGATCGCCGTCGTGATGCTGACCGCGCGGCGCGCGCGAGGTGAGCCGTGATCTGCGTCGCGTGCGGCAACAGCGTGTCGCGCGGTCTCTACGAGGTACGCGGCTTCTCGATCGTGCGCTGCTCGGGGTGTGGGCTCGCGCGGACCGAGCTGCCCACCGGCTTCGATCCCGACGCGATCTACACCGAGGCCTACTTCCAGGGCGGCCACCACGACGGCTACGCCGACTACGCCGGCTCGGCGGGCGATCTCCGCCGCGAGTTCCGGCGCACGCTCGAGACGCTGCCGGTGCGCGGCGGCAAGCTCGTCGAGATCGGCTGCGCGTACGGGTTCTTCCTCGACGAGGCGCGCGCCGCCGGATTCGACGCGTACGGCGTCGAGGTCAGCGACGCCGCGCGGACGGCCGCGCAGTCGCGAGGTCATGTCGTCGCGCGCTCGCTCGGCGAGCTCGCCGGGCACGGCCCGTTCGACGCCGCGGTGATGCTCGACGTGATCGAGCACCTCGCGCGCCCCGACGAGATCCTCGGCGAGCTGCGCGGGTTGCGGCGCCCGGGCGCGCCGCTCGTGATCACGACCGGCGACTTCGGCTCGCCGCTGGCG
>JBLMXA010000625.1:0-3706 GCA_050257515.1 Acidobacteriota bacterium
GACGACCGATCGTCTCGCGCGCACGCTCGGCTCCGAGGAGGTTTCCCCGAGCCGGGCGTCCCGATCTCTCGCGAAACCCTCGGCGCACCGTGCCGCCGAGGGTTCGCTCCGGTCACTCGAACGCGCTGATGCCCGTGATGTCCTGACCGACGATCAGCGTGTGGATGTCGTGCGTGCCCTCGTAGGTGTAGACCGTCTCGAGGTTCATCAGGTGCCGCCCGACCGGGTAGTCGTACATGATGCCGTTGCCGCCGAGGATGTCCCGCGCGACGCGGGCGATCTCGAGCGCGTGCGAGACGTTGTTCCGCTTCGCGAGCGAGATCTGCTGCGGCTTGACCTTGCCCGCTTCCTTGAGGCGGCCGAGGCGGAGCGTGAGGCATTGCGCCTTCGTGATCTCGGTGAGCATGTGCACCAGCTTCTGCTGCACGAGCTGGTAGCCCGCGATGGGCTTGCTGAACTGCACGCGATCCTTCGCGTACGAGAGCGCGGTCTCGTAGCAGCTCATCGCGGCGCCGATCGCGCCCCAGCAGATGCCGTAGCGCGCCTGCGAGAGGCAGCTGAGCGGGCCGCGCATGCCGATCACGCCGGGGAGCAGCGCGTCGGCGCCGACCTCGACGTCTTCGAGGATGAGCTCGCTGGTCACGCTCGCGCGCAGTGAGAACTTCTCTTCGAGCTTGATGGCGGTGAAGCCCTTCGACTCGGTCGGCACGAGGAAGCCGTGCACCTTGCCGTCGCGCTTCTCGTCGCCGGTGCCCTGCACGCGGGCCCAGACGATCGCGACCTTCGCGAGGTTGCCGTTGGTGATCCAGCGCTTGGTGCCGTTGATCTTGAAGCCGCCGCCGGGGAGCGCGTCGGCGCGCGTGATCATGCCGGTGGGGTTCGAGCCGAAGTCGGGCTCGGTGAGGCCGAAGCAGCCGATGATCTCGCCCTTCGCCATGCCCGGCAGCCACTTCTGCTTCTGCTCCTCCGAGCCGAACGCCCAGATCGGGTACATCACGAGCGAGCCCTGCACCGAGCAGAACGACCGGATGCCCGAGTCGCCGCGCTCGAGCTCCTGGCAGATCAGGCCATACGCCGTCGCCGACGTCCCTGCGCAGCCGTAGCCGACGAGCGACGGGCCGAGCAGCCCGAGCTCGCCGAACACCGGCACGAGCTCGTGCGGGAACGTCCCCGCCGCCCAGTGCCTGGCGATGTTCGGCATCACGCGCGACGACACCAGCTCCCGCACGGTGTCGCGCACCATTCGCTCCTCGTGCGTGTACAGCTCGTCGAGGGCGTAGTAGTCGAGCGCGGTGTAGGTCACCGGGGCGATATAGCGCATTCACGGGGTTCGGCGCGGCATTCCATGAAGAAACACTCCGCAATGAACGCGTAATCATCGGTTCACAGAGCCGGCGGTAGGTTCGGCTGGATGCCGAAGCGAGCAAGCCGCCTCCTGCTGATCGCCGCGTGCGCGGGCTGCACACCGCGGTACGCGTACACGTTCGACCGCATGCCGGTACCCGATCCGGATGTCGGCGCCGACCTCGTCGTCGATCCGGCGACCGCGACGCTCGGCCTGGCGCTGACCAACCGCACCGACCAGGTCGTCCAGGTCGGCTGGACCGACATCGCGATCGCCGGCGACAGCGGCCCTCCGCTGCCGCTGCACCCGAACGCCGACCTCGGCTGGATCGCGCCGGGCGCCACGGTGCACGCACAGCTGTTCCCGCTCGCGCTGCCGCGCGAGGGTGCGGCGGCGGTCGCGTACGAGGGACGTCATCTCGACGTGACGGTTCCGGTGATCGTCCGCCGCGAGCCGCGGCAGATCCACTACACGCTCGTCGCCCACGTGAGGGAGCTATGAGACGTCTCGCGATCGTCGTCTCGTTCGCCACCGGCTGCGCCGCGAGCCTGCCGCTGCCGATGACCGCCGGCCAGCTCGTGCACTACGCCACGCCCGAGGCGCTCGTCGCGTACCTCGGCCAGCCCGACGCGACGCCGGCGGTGTGCGATCTGCGCGCGCGGGGGCCTCACGTGGCCGCGTTCACGCCCGAGATGCGGCTCGGGCTGGTGCACGGCTTCACGTCCGGCAAGATCGAGCCGGTGCTGTGGCAGCGCTGCGTGGATGCGGCGCTCGCCTCGCTGCCGCGCGATCAGGCGGCGTCGCTCGTCGACGACGTGATGCTCGCGTACGGAGGCCTCGTGCGCGACGGCGAGCTCGCGACGAGCCCGGGCCTCGCCACGCGCGTCGCGACGATCCAGCGCTTCTACCTCGAGCGACCGACCGGACTCGACGGTCATGCCAGGGTGCTCGCGCCGGTGTTCGCCGGGCTGCGCGCCGACTACGCCAGGCGCGAGCTGTCGCCGATCGCGGCGAGCTTCGCCGGCGAGCTGCTCGCGACGATCGACGCCGAGCACGGCACGTGGCAGGGCCGGCCGGTCGACGCGGCGCTGCTCGACCAGCTCGCCGCGACGGGCAACGAGATGACGCTGTCGCGGCTCGCGCGCCGGCTGCCCGATCCGGCGATGCGCGGCGAGGCGAAGCGGCGGATCGTGCGCGTCCACATCGCGCTGTCGCCGTTCGACGAGGTGCGCGCCGCGGCGGCGGCGGTCGAGGAGCTCGTCACGCGCGAGGGCAAGAACCCGGTCGCGCTCGCCGAGCACCCGGCGACGCGCGCGTGGTTCGACGAGAATCACGTCCCGATCCGCAACGTGCTCGTGCGCCAGCACGTGTGGCAGCAGACCGCGACGCTGCTCGGCTACGCGCAGCAGCGGCCGACGCTGTCGGTGCTGCCGGAGCTGTCGTTCCACGGCAGCCTGTTCGCCGAGCTCGACGGCATCTCGCGCCCGGTGACGCTGTGCGGGCGGCGCGACGCGCTCGATCCGAGCCCGTGCATCGACGTTCGCAACGTCACGCTCGACAACCCGCTGACGTATCTCGACGCCGGCTGCGCGTTCCACTTCCGCGACGATCTCGCCGAGCCCGAGATCGCGACCTGGGCCGCGCGCGAGGAGCTCGCGCTGCCGGTCGAGCTCGCCGGCAAGCCCGCGGTGGCGCTCCACTGGGGCCTCGCCTTCGAGCGCCCCGACGACCTCGCGTTCGTCGGCATGCCCAGCGGCGGACGCGGCCCCGATCTCGCCGTGCGCGTCGATCGCACGACCGCGAACCGCTACGTGTTCTCGGTCGCGAGCCCGACCGGCGGCTACACCGCGGTCGTCGAGGCCGGCGACCTCGCGAGCTTTCGCGTCGCGAGCCTCGGCGCCGGGGGGGCTTCCGGCAGCGACGGCAGCAACGGCAGCGACGGCAGCAACGGCGGCGCGTGTCAGAACGGCGGCAACGGCAGCAACGGCGGCGACGGCGGCGCGGGTGGCGACGGCGGCGACGGCGGCGACATCGCGGTCACGATCGCGTGCGGCGCGGGGCCGTGCGACGTCGCCGCGCTCGAGCACGCCATCTTCAGCGCCGGCGGCGACGGCGGCGCGGGCGGCCGCGGCGGCCGCGGCGGCAGCGGCGGCTCCGGCGGTCCCAGCCGCTCGGCCACCACGCACACCGACGAGAACGGCAACACGGTCACCGACGATCCGGGCTGCTCGGCCGGCTCGAACGGCTCGTCGGGCTCGAACGGCTCCGACGGCGCGTCGGGCAACGCGGGCAGCCCCGGCCGCGTGACGTTCACGGTCGTGCGTTGATCACGGCGCGGCGGCCGGGCTCGCGGGCTGCGGC
>JBLMXA010000626.1:0-10063 GCA_050257515.1 Acidobacteriota bacterium
AGACACCGCCGACCCGCACCACCGAGCAGGTCGTCGGCGACTTGCGCGCGCGGCTCGCGCAGGTCGATCGCGACGATCCCGAGGCGGTGTGGAGCGCGGTCGCCGAGGTCAAGAACGGCCACGTGCTGCGCGTCGGGCTCGCCGACTTCGCCGGCGCGCTCGATCCGCTCGCGATCTGCGTCGAGCTCACCGCGATCGCCGAGGCGTGCCTGCAAGAGGCGCTCGCGATCGTGCAGCCGCCGCATCCCGGGGCGCTGTCCGTGCTCGCCCTCGGCCAAGAATCGATCGACAGGCGGCGCCCCGAAGGGGCGTTAGCCGTGCTTGCCCTCGGCAAGCTCGGTGGCAAGGAGCTCGGCTACGCCGCCGATCTCGACGTCGTGTTCGTGTACCGCGGCGACGAGGACGACGTCGATCACTACACGCGCGTCGCGCAGCGCCTGCTCGGCGCGCTCCGCCAGCGCACGCCGCGCGGCCGGCTCTACGAGGTCGACACGCGCCTGCGGCCGTCGGGCACGCAGGGCCTGCTCGTGTCGTCGCTCGCCGGCTGGCGCCGCTATCACGCCGAGAGCGCGCAGCTGTGGGAGCACCAGGCGCTGATCAAGCTGCGCGCGGTCGCCGGCGATCGCGCGCTCGGCGCCGAGGTCGAGCGGCTCGCCGCCGAGACCGTGTATGGCCAGCCGCACGATCCGCGCGAGGTCGCGCGCTCGATCACCCACATGCGCGACCGCATCGAGCGCGAGCTCGGCGGCCCGCGCGATCTCAAGACCGGCCCGGGCGGCATCATCGACATCGAGTTCGCCGCGCAGTACCTGCAGCTCGTTCACGGGCACGCTCACCCCGCGCTGCGCACCACCGCGACGTCCACCGCGCTTCACGCCGCCGGCGAGCTCGGCCTCGCGCCGCCCGGGATCGCGCGCCTGCTCGATCAGGGCTATCGGTTCCTGCGCGGTATCGAGCACCGAATGCGCGTCGTCCACGATCAGCCGATCCATCGCGTCCCCGAAGCACGCGACGAGCTCGACAGGCTCGCCCGCCGATGTGGGTTTCCCGACGGTGGCGCGCTGCTCGAGCGCGTCGAGCGCTGGCAGCACGACATCCGCGCCGCTTATCTCACGCTGCTCACTGCGTAGCGGTCTGCGCAGCCGCACCGCGTCAGTCGTGTACTGGTATTTCGATGACGGACTGCGGCTTGTGATCGCGCGCGTCCGTTGGTACGAAGGCGACATGGCCATCAAGAAGGTCGACACGATCTGGGTCGACGGTCAGCTCGTCCCCTGGGACGACGCGACCGAGCACGTGCTCGCGCACACGATGCACTACGGCGTCGGCGCGTTCGAGGGCGTGCGCGCGTACCAGCGTGCCGACGGTCGCACGCACATCTTCCGGCTGCGCGAGCACGTCGATCGCCTGCTCGACTCCTGCCAGATCTGCACGATGGAGGTGCCGTACTCGCGCGACGCGCTCATGCACGCGTGCGTCGACGTCGTGCGCGCGAACAAGATGCCGTTCTGCTACCTGCGGCCGCTCGTGTACCTCGGCTACGGCGCGCTCGGCCTCGGCTCGCTCGAGCCGCCGGTGCGCACGATGATCGCGTGCTACGAGTGGGGCGCGTACCTCGGTGACGAGGGGCTCAAAAAGGGCATCCGCGTGATGGTGTCCGGGTTCTCGCGCGCGAACGCGAACGCGGTGATGAACAAGGGCAAGATCTGCGGCCAGTACGTGACGTCGGTGCTCGCGAAGCGCATGGCGATCAAGAGCGGGTTCGAGGAGGCGTTGATGCTCGACCCGCAGGGCTACGTCGCGGAGGGCACCGGCGAGAACATCTTCGTCGCCAAGCACGGCGTCGTGCGCACGCCGCCGACCTCGGCCGCGATCCTCGCCGGCATCACGCGTGACACGACGATCCAGCTGCTGCGCGAGCAGGGCGTCGAGGTCCGCGAGGAGCCGATCGCGCGCGACGAGCTCTACACCGCGGACGAGGTGTTCCTCACCGGCACCGCGGCCGAGATCACTCCGGTCCGCGAGATCGACCACCGCAGGATCGGCCGCGGCGAAGGCGGCCCGGTGACGCGTCGCCTGCAGGAGGCGTTCTTCTCGGTCGTGAAGGGTAGCGACACCAAGCACGAGCACTGGCTGACCTACGTGTGACACATGTAGGTGCGGTCATCTCGCGCCGCGAAATGCGGTAGCGCGCTGACGGCGTTTGCTACAATGGGACGGTGCATCCGACGCCGGTGCCGCACGCGCAGCAGGGGTACGCGCGCCCGGGCGAGATCCTGCTCGGCAAGTACCGCGTCGAGGAGGTGATCGGCATCGGCGGGATGGGCTGCGTCGTGCGCGCGAGCCACCTGTATCTGCAGCAGCCGGTCGCGATCAAGATCCTGCTGCCGACCATGGTCGAGCACCAGTCGACCGTGCAGCGCTTCATGCGCGAGGCCCAGGCGACGGTCAAGCTGCGCAGCGAGCACATCGCGCGCGTCATGGACGTGTCGACGCTGCCCGACGGCACGCCCGTGATGGTGATGGAGTACCTCGAGGGTCACGACCTCAACCAGATCCTCCGCCATCACGGCCCCCAGATGCCGCAGGCAGTCGTCGATCTGATGCTGCAGGCCTGCGAAGGCATCTCCGAGGCGCACGCGCTCGGCATCATCCATCGCGACATCAAGCCGTCGAACTTCTTCATCACGCGCCGGCCCGACGGATCGAATCTGCTGAAGATCCTCGACTTCGGGATCTCGAAGGCCGGCGGCGACGGCCTGTCGGAGCTGACCGGCACGCAGACGGTCGTCGGCACGCCGACGTACATGGCGCCCGAGCAGATGCAGACCGCGCGGTCGACGGATCCGCGCAGCGACATCTGGTCGATGGGCGTCGTCATGTACCAGCTGCTCGCCGGCCGGCCGCCGTTCGAGGCCGAGAACTACGCGCAGCTCGTGCTGATGGTCGCGAACAACCCGCCGGCGCCGCTGACGACGCCGCTGCCGGGCGGCCTCGCGAACATCGTGCTGCGCTGCCTCGAGAAGGATCCGAAGAACCGGATCCAGAACGTCGGCGAGCTCGCGCGCATGCTCGCGCCGTACGCGTCCGATCCGCTGAGCGCCCAGCAGTCTGCCGAGCGCGCCAGCCGCATCCTCGCCGCGCCGCGCGGCTCGCAGCCGGGATTCCCGCTGACGAGCAGCGCCGGCGCTGGCGTCAGTCTCACCCCGCCCGCGCTGACGCCGAAGAGCTGGGGGAACAACACCAGCAGCGTGGGTGGCGCTGCCGGTCAGATGGGCACCAAGGTCGTCCGCGGCGGGCGGGGTCTCGTGATCGCGGGCGTCGCGACCTTGTGCATCGCCGCCGGCGCGGGCGGGTTCATGCTCGCGAAGAGAGGCGGCGGCGGCGACAAGGACACGCACGTCACCGCGCCCGAGCCGGCGGCGACGACCGCGACGATGCCCGCGACGATGCCGGCGCAGCCGCCGGTGGCGCCGCCGACGCCGCCGACGACCACGGCGACCGCGCCGGCGACGCCGACGGTGCCGACGACCGCGGCGAAGACCGAGACGGCGAAGACGAGCACGAGCACGAAGCCGACGACCGCGAAGACGGAGACCACGAAGTCGACGACCGCGAAGACCGAGACCGCGAAGGCGACGACCGCGAAGGCGACGACCGCGAAGACCGAGACCGCGAAGGCGACCGCGAAGACGACGTCGAGATCGACGACGACGAAGACGCACAAGACGACGTCGAAGACGGACGACCTGTTCGACGATCGGCACTAGCTCAATAGGGAATACTCAACAGAGAACCGAGAGCTGAGAATTTCCGGACATTCAGACCTCTCGGTTCCCTGTTGCCTATTCCCTATTCTCTGTGACCGTCTACATCCGCCCGCCGAGCACGATCCCGGCGGCCGAGGGCGTCACGCTCGGCACCAGGTAGAGCGCGTGCTCGTCGCTGCGCCGCGCGGCCTTGGGCGCGGTCAGGTACAGCGCGACGCCGCCGCCGACCGCGGCCGCGCCGACGAGGAACACGACGGTCGCGACGTTGGCCTCGTGGCGCGCATCGTGCGTCTGCGTCAGCCCGGTCGCGTCGCACATGTTCGTCATGTTCATGCAGTGCTGCGACAGCGCGTCGTTGAACTGGCTGCGCGCGGACAGCGTCATGTAGCTCGACACGCCGACGAGCACGACGCCGAGGCCGCCGGCGCCGTACGCGAGCAGCTTCTGGGTGCGGCCGGGATCGGGGGTCGTCACGACCCGTACCGGCTCTTCCTTGTGGCGATCGACCTTGACGTCGACGCCCTTGTCGACCGCCTTCGGGACCTCGAGCGTGATCTCGGAGCTGCCGCCGCGATCGACCGGCACGAGCTTCTTCTTCTTCTTGCCGTTCACCTCGTACGCGATGGTGTGCGGGCCGGGATCGACCATCTGCGGCTGGCCGAGCGCGCTCGCGTCGAGCGGCTTGTCGTCGATCGTGACCGTCAGCGACTTCGTGTCCGCGCCCGCGGGCACCTTCAGCGTCAGCCGCGGCACCTTCGGCTCGATCCCGACGACGAGCTCGTGGATCTTCGGCTCGCGCGGATCCTTCGCCTCTCGCGCCATCTCGTCGGCCTGCTGGTACGCGGTGTACGCGCGCGCGAGCTTGCCCCAGTCCTCGTAGCAGCGCGCGGTGTTGAGCTCGGCGCCGATGCCGGGATCGAGCTTGAAGCTCTGCTCGAACGCCTGGCACGCCTCGGCGTACTTCTTCTCGGCCATCAGCTTCTTGCCCGACTTGAACAGCCGGTCGGCTTCCGACTTGTTGTCGGCGGCCGCGTGGCCGGCGAGCGCGAGCAGCAGCACGGTGCAGAGCGAGTGCTTCATGGCATCACCTGGAAGGCGCCGCTATCGACGCTCGAGAACGTGTACGGCAGCGTGACCGTGTCGAGATCGCCGGAGCTCGCGTTCGGATAACCTCCGGACATCGCTCCGACGTTCAGCACGTACGTGTGACCGGTCTGGAGCACGCCCGGTGGCAGCGAGAACGTCGCGGTCGTCGAGACCGCGTTCAGGATCTCCTTGCGCTCCATCATCGTGCCGACGGTGACCAGCTCGACGACGTCGAGCATGTACAGCGACGCCGCCGGCGAGGTCTCGGTGATCGCGGTGACCGCGTGCGGCGCGGTGACGTCGAGCGTTACCGCGAGGCCGTCCATGTTGAGCTGCGTGCTGTCGATCGAGATCAGCTCGGCGAGGGGGGCCGGCAGCTCGAGCGCCGACGCCGCCGAAGGATCGACGACCGTCTCGATCTGCGCACCGAGCCCGATGCTCGCGCCGCTGGCGGTGTACGTGCGGCCGGCGCTCGCGCTGAACGCGAGCACGGCGCGCCAGCCGCGCATCTCGAACGGGTTGCCGTACGACGAGCTGATCATCGTGTCGGCCATCGCCGCCGAGCCCGCGCGCAGCAGCGGACCGACCACCGCGCCGACCGTGTAGCCGGGCGCCGCGGAGATGCTCCAGCCGAGGGCGAGGCCGGAGACGCCCGGTCGCACCGTCGAGAACCGCGACGCGAACGTCGTCGGATCGATCGTCGCCGAGAACGTCTTGTCGAGCGCGACCTCGGCGAGCATTCCCGAGATCGTGTCCATCGTGTCGCTCTGATCGAACGACGTCGTGTAGACGCCGGTCAGCGTGTTCGCCGAGTGACGCATCACGACGACGACGTCGCTCGACGTGATGCGCGTCACCGGCGACGCGGTGACCGGCACGAACGACGAGTACGGCACCGACGCGGCGATCTGCGTCGCCTGGTCGAGCGGCAGCTCCGAGCCCGACAGCACGTGATGCGACCACGCACCGATCACGCCGACGTCGAACGTCTCCGACGCGGCCTGGTACGGCGTCGGCAGCGTCAACGAGATCATCTCCGTCGTCGCCGACGGCGCCGGCTGCGCGGCCGGGTGCTCGTACGCGATGAAGTGGCCGCGCACGGCGCGGCTCGGCAGCGACCACAGGTGCTGGTAGGCGTTCGGCAGATCGGGCAGCGTGAACTCGATCGCGGGATCGCCGGTGACGTCGGCGCTCCACGTGTCGACCGCCGACTGCGTGCCGGGCGTGGCGACGAGCGCGCCGGTGCCGTCGGTCGTGTAGAACGTCGCGGACAGGCTCGTGACGTCGAGCGGGTTCGACGTCAGGGTCGCGCCGACGGACTTGCGCGACAGCTGTAGCGTCGCCGACGTGTCCTTCGGTCCGCTGGTCTCGTCGATGCCGAACAGCTGCGCGCACCCGGACAGCCCGACGAGCGCGGCGACAGGCAAGACCCTCATTATGCGAATATTCTATCAGCTCACCGAGGGCGTTCGGGCCGCGGGCAGCAGTTGACGCAGGTGCCACGCCTGGGTCGCCAGCTGGTGCTGGGCCTCGCGATTCGCGCCGTAGATCCGGGCCGCGTGCACGCCGGCGATCACGATCGTCGCGATCGATGCGACGACGAGCACCACGACGGTCGACCGCGTGTTGACGTCGAGCGCGCCGGCGTGGCTGATCAGCGTGCCGTTCTCGATGCTCCACGTGCGCGCGATGGTGCCGAGGTGCTCGAGCGCGACCGGGATCGACCAGCCGATCACGAGCGTCGCGATCAGCACCCACTGTCGCGCCCCGGCGAACTGCGGGTAGGCCATGCACGACATCACGACGACACACGACAGCGCCGGCACGAACGTGAACGGCCCGATCATGCGCGTCAGCAGCGCCATCAGCAGCGCGTTGCCGATCGCATAGCCGAACATCCACGAGAACGTGCGCTGCGGGCGCTGCATGATCCGCCACGCGCTCGTCGCCATCGCGAGCGTGCCCGCGAACACGAGCATCACGACATCCCACTTGCGCACGCCATTCCATGCGGCCACCGGCAGCATCGAGCCGATCGCGAGATACGCGACGATCGCGGTGCGCGCGTGCCGGCTCATCGCGATGTTGTCGGTCTCGCGCAGCGCCTCGCGCAGCTCGGCGGGCGGCTCGGCCGGCGGCTGCAGCATGAGCGCGGTGACGAGCTCGGCGGCCTCGCCGGACTCGGGATCGAGCGCGAGCGCGCGGCCCGCCGTGCGCATCGCGTCGACGCGGTCGTGGTCCTCGAGCGCGGCGCGCGCGGTCCACACGAGATCGGTCGCCATCGCCTTGCGGCGGACGACGTCGCGATCGCCGTCGAGGTAGCTCTGCACGCGCTCGGCGACGCGGCGCGCGTTCGGCCGCGCGGCCGGCTCCATCTGCAGCATCGCCGCGCACAGCGCGTCGAGCTCCGGCGGCACCGCGCGATCGGGCCGGCGCTTGCCGGGCGACGTGATCGCCTCGCCGCCGAGCGTGCTCGGCAGCGCGTTCGCGCCGCGCGGGTGCAGCGGCTCGCCCGCGAGCATCTCGAACAGGATCGAGCCGAGCGCGTAGATGTCGGCCGGGCGGCCGGCCTCGGCCGCCTCCTTGAGCTGCTCGGGCGACATGTACCCGGGCGTGCCGAGCACGTCGCCGGTCTTGATCTCGAGGCTGTCGATGTCCTGCGTGACGACCTCGGCGACCGCCTCGCCGACGACGCGCGCGAGGCCCCAGTCGAGCACGTAGACGTCGCCGAAGTCGCCGAGCATGATGTTCGCCGGCTTGAGATCGCGGTGGACGACGCCGCGCGCGTGCGCGAACTCGATCGCGAGGCACACGTCGGCGAACGCGCGGAGCAGCCGCGGCCGGCCCTGCTGCGCCTGCTGCGGCACCGAGAGCAGCTCGTGCAGCGTGACGCCGACCAGCTTCTTCATCGCGAAGTACGGGCGGCCCTGCGCGTCGCGGCCGAGCTCGTGGACCGGCGGGATCGCGGGGTGATCGAGGCGCGCCTGGATCCGCGCCTCGCGCATGAACCGCGCGACCTCGGCGTCGCTCGGGCTGCCGGTGCGCAGCCGCTTGATCGCGACGTCGCGGCCGATGCGGAGATCGTGTGCCTGCACGATCTCGCCGATGCCGCCGCGGCCGATCACGTCGCCGAACACGTAGCCGTCGAGCGCGCGCGTCTCGTCGTCCACGATCTCGGGCGGGCGAGCCGAGGAGTCCGCGAGCGTGTTCGGCGTCGCACGGAGCGTCGGCGGATCGTCCGGGTCGTCGGGCTGCATCGCCCCCATCGTAACGTGTATAGTGCGCCGCGATGTACCTCGGCATCGTCAAGGGTACGGTCGTGGCCGACCGCAAGGCGACCGGCCTCGAGGGCAAGAAGATCTTGCTCGTGCAGCCCGTCGACGAGCACGGCAAGGCCACCGGCGACCTCCAGGCCGCGATCGACACCGTGCAGGCCGGCGATGGCGACCTCGTCTACCTCGTCGGCTCGCGCGAGGCCGCGCTCGCGCTCGACCCGTGGTTCGTGCCGGTCGACGCCGCGATCGTCGGGATCGTCGACGGAGTCGACGCCGGGAGGCCAGGATGAGGTGCTGCCGCGTGGTCGGCCCGATGTGGGCGGCGGTCAAGCACCCCGCCTACGCCGGCCACCCGCTGTTCGTCGTCCAGCCGCTGGACGAGCACGGCCAGGCCACCGGCGCGAGCTTCGTCGCGATCGATCACGCCCAGGCCGGCGTCGGCGACAAGGTGATCGTGCTCACGGAGGGCAACGGCGCCCGGCAAATCTTGCAGCAGGGCGACATCGTGCCGATCCGCTCCGTGATCGTCGGCATCGTCGATCACGTGGAGACCGCGTGAAGCAGCTGCGCGTGCAGGTCGCCGAGACCGCGCGAAGGCTGGGTGACGCGGGCTGGTGCGCGAACCACGACGGCAACGTCACCGCGCGCGACGGTAACCGCTACATCGCGACGCCGACCGCGACCTCCAAGCGCCTCGTCCAGGAGAAGGATCTCATCGAGGTCGACGGCAAGGGCGCCGTCGTCGGCCGCGGCCGCGTGTTCGGCGAGCTCGGCCTGCACCTGGTGGTCTACGAGCGCCGCCCCGACGTCGGCGCGGTCGTCCACGCGCACCCGCCATGCGCGACCGCGATCTCGGCGGCGCCGGGCAACCCGATCGACCGACCGTTCATCGCCGAGGCGCTGGTGTCGCTCGGTCCGAAGATCCCGAAGCTCGCGTACGCGCAGCCGGGCGAGCCCGCGCGCGCGGCGCTCGCGCCGTGGTGCGAGCTGGTCGACGCCGCGATCCTCGGCAACCACGGCGTCATCGCCTGGGGCAAGGACTGCGAGACCGCTCTGCTCCGGCTCGAGCTCGTCGAGCACCTCGCGAAGATCGCGCTCGCGGCGGTGCCGCTCGGGGGGGTCGAGCCCCTGCCCGACTCCGCGCTCGAGCCGCTGCTCGCCGCGCGCGCGAGGGCCGGCATCGGCCGCGCCGCCGACCGCGCGGTCGACACCGCGCCACAGCTGCTCGGCCGCCCGGTCAGCCAGAAGCCCGTCGTGGCGTGCGCGCCGGCGCCGCACTCGCCGGTGCCGACCGTCTCGCCCTCGGGCAAGCAGCACGATCTCGCGCAGGTGGTCCGCGAGGAGATCGTCAAGGCGCTGCGAAACACGTGAGCGTCAGCGCAAGCGTAAGCGTAAGCGATTTCGCCGATCGCTTACGCTTACGCCTACGCTTACGCTTACGCCTACGTAACCGTTCCGCTCTTCGCTCGTATCCCCCTCATGCGCGTCCTGCTTCCCTTCCTCGTCGCCTGCTCCACGACGACCGCGACGGCCGCGCCGCACGACGACGGCCCGATCGTGCTCGAGCTGTTCACGTCGCAGGGCTGCAGCTCGTGCCCGCCGGCCGAGGCGCTCGTCAACCGGCTCGCGCGCGCCGGCACCGCCTCGGGCCGCCCGGTCGCGCCGCTCGCGTTTCACGTCGACTACTGGAACGATCTCGGCTGGGCGGATCCGTTCTCGCGGCCGGCGTGGACCGAGCGCCAGCAGATGTACGCGCGCGCGCTCGGCGATCGCAGCGTCTACACGCCGGAGCTCGTCGTCGCCGGCGGCGCGGGCATGGTCGGCTCGCAGACGTCGGCGGTCGAGCGCGCGATCGCGAACGCGCCGCGCCAGCGCGCGCTCGACGCCTCCGCCGCGTGGCAGCCCGCGCACGTCACCGTGACCGCGACCGCC
>JBLMXA010000627.1:0-4875 GCA_050257515.1 Acidobacteriota bacterium
ATCCCTCTTGGCGTCTGTCTCGGCGACTCGGCGCCTTGGCGGCACGTCTCAGAACCGCGGCGCGCCGGTCATCGCGCGGTCTCCGTGGTCGGAGCTGGGCGAGTGCGCGGTGCGAGCGAGCGGTTTCCTCGCGCGCGCTGCGCGCGCAAGAAGTCCGCTTGGCGTCGGTCTTGGCGACTCGGCGCCTTGGCGGCAAAGCTCGGAAGCGCGCCGCGCGGGGTCACGCGGCGAGGATGCGCAGCGCGCCCGCCGCGCCGCGCGCGATCTGGCGCTTGCGCTGATCGGCCGAGCCGCCGACCGCGCACACGAGCAGCTCGCTGCCGTCGACCGCCACCTTCGTCATCTGCACGTCCCAGCGGTGGCCGTCGCCGAGCAGCGTGCCGTCGAACGCGCGGATGCGAGGGCCGACGAGCACCATGCGCGCGGCGACCTCGTCGCACGCGAACGTGTCGCCGGCCGCGGCGAGCGGCAGGCCGTCGCCATCGGCGACCACCATCGCCTGGATGCCGCCGTCCTTGCAGCAGTCGTCGAGCTGGTACGTGAGGGCGAGCGTGATCGAGGTGGCGCGGCGGCGCCGGCGTTCCTTGCGCATGGTGCGATTTTCGGCCGGCCCGTGCGCGGGGGCCAATTTTTCCGCATACTCCGCCGGCATGCGCCGCCTCCTCGTGCTGCTCGCCGCGAGCGCGTGCGTCCACCCCCCACCGAAAGCGCCCATGACCTGGCCCGCGCTCGATGCCCAGCTGCTCGCGGACTCCGCCGCGACGTTCAACTTCCGGCTCGGCCTGCCCGCGCCGCTCGCGATCACCGCCGACGGCGCGGTGCTGTTCCGGCGCACGCCGCCGCGCTCGTTCGCGGCCGACCTCTACGAGCTCGACACGAAGACCGGCGCGGTCAAGACGCTGGTCACTGCCGCCGAGCTGCTCGGCACCGGCGAGGAGCACCTTTCGGACGCCGAGCGGGCGCGCCGCGAGCGCACGCGCACCGCGACCCGCGGCGTCGTCGACATCGACGTCTCCGACGACGGCCGCACGGTGCTCGTGCCGCTCGGCGGCAAGCTCTATCTCGTCGATCGCGGAAGCGGCGCGCGCACGGTGATCGATCCGCACGGCGACGCCTACGATCCTCACCTGTCGCCCGACGGCACCAAGATCGCGTTCGTGCGCGGCGGCGATCTGTGGGTCGTCGCGCGCGGCGGCGCGCCGCGGCAGCTGACGAAGCACCCCGACGGCTTCGAGTACGGCGTCGCGGACTTCGCGGCGATGGAGGAGCTCGATCGCCGGCGCGGCTTCTGGTGGTCGCCCGACAGCACGCAGCTGGTGTTCGAGCGCGCCGACAACCGGCCGGTCGACACGATCTACGTCGCCGACGCGCTCCACAACGACCGGCCGCCGGTGCCGTTCAAGTACCCGCGCGCGGGCACGGCCAACGCGGTGCTGTCGCTCGCGGTGGTCTCGGTCGACGGCGGGGAGCCAACCGCGGTGAGCTGGGACAACGCGACGTTCCCTTACCTCGCGCGTGTGTCGTGGCCGAAGCGCGGCCCGATGTCGTTCCTGGTGCTGACGCGCGAGCAGGACAAGCTGCGCCTGGCGACGCGAGACGGGTTTCGACTAGAAGAGCTCGGCACGAAGTGGCTCGACGTGCCGCGCCCCGGCGGCATCGGCTACGTCGCCGGCACGCCGCTGTGGCTCGCCGACGGTTCGTTCCTGTGGGCGTCGGAGGGCGCCGAGTCGTGGGTGCTGTACCAGCAGGATCGCCACGGGCTGCATCGCGCGCTGACGACGCCCGACTTCGGGCTGCGCAAGCTCGTCGGCTTCGACGAGGCGGCCCACGAGGCGATCGTCGAGGCGTCGACCGACCCGACGAAGCAGGACATCTGGCGCGTGCCGCTCGCGGGCGGCGCGCCGAGGCGCGTGACCGGCGGCGAGGGGGTCGCGACCGCCGCGTTCGACCACGGCGTGCTGATCGTGTCGACCGCGCTCGCCGCGGGCGGCAAGCGCACGGTCGCGATCGCCGGCGGCAAGACGCTCGAGCTTCCGTCGGTCGCCGAGCAGCCGCCGCTGGTGCCGACGACCAAGCTCGAGATCGTGACGCTCGGGGGCCGCACGCACCACGTCGCGATCACGCGGCCGCGCGCGTTCGATCCGGCGAACAAGTACCCGGTGATCCTCAAGGTCTACGCCGGCCCGCACCTGCAGATGGTCGAGGACGCGCGCGACGGCTACGTGATGGATCAGTGGTACGCCGACGCCGGCTTCATCGTCGTGCGCAGCGACGGCCGCGGCACGCCGAACCGCGGCGTCGCGTGGGAGCGCGCGATCTACCAGGATCTGATCACGGTGCCGCTCGAGGATCAGGTCGCCGCGCTGCAGGCGATGGGCGCGCGCCACCGCGAGATGGACCTGTCGCGCGTCGGCGTCACCGGCTGGTCGTTCGGCGGCTACTTCTCGACGATGGCCGTGCTGCTCCGCCCCGACGTGTTCAAGTGCGCGGTCGCCGGCGCGCCGGTCACCGACTGGAAGCTCTACGACACCGCGTACACCGAGCGCTACATGCGGACGCCCGAGCACAACCCGGCGGGCTACGCGCACACGAGCGCGCTCACCCACGCGGCGAAGCTGGCGCGCCCGCTGCTGATCATCCACGGGATCACCGACGACAACGTCCACTTCGCGCACACGCTCGCGTTCATCGAGGCGCTGTACGTCGCGGGCAAGTACGCGAACGTGATCACGCTGTCGGCGACGCACATGGTGCCGGAGCCGGCGCTCGCGCTGGCGAGGGAAAAGGTGCAGCTCGACTTCTTCCGAGAGCACCTGGGGCCACCGCCCTGAGGCAGAGAATAGGGAATAGACAACAGGGAACAGGGAGCTGAGAAGTTCCGGAAAAATTCTCAACTCTCGGTTCTCTGTTGCCTATTCCCTATTTTCCGAACAGCTCGGCGAAGAACGCGCGCATCGCGGTCCACGACCGCGCATCCGCGGCCGCATCGTAGGCGCAGCCGGTCGACGGATCGTTGCCCGCGGTCCTGTCGGTGAAGCAGTGCGCCGCGCCGCCGTACTCGACGAGCTGCCAGTCGACGTGGGCGTCGGCGAGCTCCTTCTTGAACGCCTCGACGTCGGCCGGCTTCTGATAGAAGTCCGCGGCGCCGTGGAGGACCAGCACCTTGGCCCTGATGCGCTTGCCGTCGGCCGGGCTCGGCGAGTCGAGGCCGCCGTGGAACGACACCACGCCGTTGACCGCCGTGCCGCTGCGCGCGAGCTCGAGCACGGTCGTGCCGCCGAAGCAGTAGCCGATCGCCGCGGTCTTGCTCGGATCGACGCGCGGATCCTTCAGCAGCTGCTGGAAGCCGGCGTTGACGCGCGCGCGCAGCAGCGCGCGGTCCTTCTTGTAGGTGCCGGCGAGCTTGCCGGCCTCGGCGCGCGTCGTCGGCCGCACGCCCTTGCCGTAGATGTCGGCCGCGAACGCGACGTAGCCGAGCTGCGCGAGCATCTCGGTGCGGTGGCGCGCGTTGTCGTCGAGGCCCATCCACGCGTGGACGACGAGCACCCCCGGCCGCTTGCCCTTCGCGGCGTCGTCGTACGCGAGGTAGCCCTCGAGCAGCGTGTCGCCCTGCTTGTACTCGACGAGCTGGGTCTTCACCTTCGCGTGGGCGGACGCCGCGAGTGCCGCGACGATCATCAGGGGCAGGAGCTTCATCGCGCGCATGCTAGCGTGTCCGCGTGGTCGCGATCCTCCACCGCGATGAACGGTGTGTCGCCGTCGACAAGCCGTCGGGCGTCGCGACCCATCGCGGCTGGGCCGACGACGACGATCCGCTGCTGCAGCAGGTGCGCGACACGGTCGGCACCTACGTGCACCCGATCCACCGCCTCGATCGCGGCGCCTCGGGCGTCGCGCTGTTCGCGCTCGATCGCGACGCCGCGCGCGCGCTGTCCGACGCGTGGCCCCAGGCCGACAAGCGCTACCTCGCGATCACGCGCGGCCACCCGCCCGAGCACCTCGTGATCGATCATCCGATCCCGAGGGCGCCGGGCGAGGACCGCGTCCCCGCGGTGACCGAGGTCTGGCGCCGCGACACGTTCGGGCGCTATGCGCTCGTCGAGGCGCGGCCGCACACCGGCCGCCTCCACCAGATCCGCCGCCACCTCAAGCACGTGTCGTGTCCGCTGATCGGCGACGTCCGCTACGGCAAGGGCGAGCACAACCGGATCTTCCGCGAGCGGTTCGCGCTGCACCGGCTCGCGCTGCACTGCACGTCGCTGCGCGTGCCGCACCCCGACGGCGGCACGCTCGCGATCGACTGCCCGCTGCCGGCGGACATGGCCGACGCGATCGCGCTGGCGACGGCGGCCGTCGCCCGGGAGAATTGAACCGCCAAGCCGCCGAGGGCGCCAAGCAGCAGAAGCCAATAGGGAATAGGCAACAGGGAACCGAGGGGTCTGAATGTCCGGAAATTCTCGGCTCTCGGTTCGCGGTTCCCTATCCCCTGATCTCGGCTAGGGCATCGGCACGACCACGATCCCGGGATTCGTGATGATCACGCTGTGGCCGCCGGTCGTGTGCGCCTGCACGGTGAACGTCTGCGTGCCGGTGCTGAGCCCCGTCATCAGGAACGTCGCGCTGCCGCGGATCGTCTGACCCGCGATGTCCGAGCAGAACGCGTGCTGGTCGCTCGACGCCATGCCGCCGCCGCTCGCGCTCACGCACGCGAGCGCGTTGTTCGTGCCCGGCGACAGCGACGCTGTCACCGTGACGAGCGCGGAGCCCGAAGCCGGAATGGTCGCCTGCACGGTCGTGCCCGTGCTCGTGTAGCCGTTGCTGTTGATCGAGAGCACCGACGTCGACTCGGTGTGCACCGGCGTGATCTTCGGCTGG
>JBLMXA010000628.1:0-6048 GCA_050257515.1 Acidobacteriota bacterium
CCCGCGTCGCCGACGTGATCGCGGCCGAGACCGCGGTGGTCGCGAGCGCGATCACCGGCTGGCGCACGCCGGCGCGCTCGCCCGGCCGGTTCACCGTGCACGGCGCGTGGGCGACCTACATCGGCGTGTTCGTCGCGCTGACGGTCGTCGAGACGCCGCTCGTCCACGTCGTGCTGGTCGCCGCCGGCGCGACCACCGCCGCGTGGATCGCGAGCGCGCTGTCGATCTACGGCGCGCTGTGGCTGGTCGGCGATCTCCACGCGCTGCGCCACGGGGGCGTGATGGTCACCACGGAGTGGGTCGACGTGCGCGTCGGCATCCGCTGGCGCGCGCGCATCCCGCGGGCGTCGATCGCGCGTGTCGAGCGCGGCCGCGCGCCCGACGGCGCGTGCGACCTGTCGATCCTCGGCGCCGAGGTCGTCCTCGAGCTCACCGAGCCCGTCGCCGTGCGCGGCCTGTTCGGCCGCCGGCGTGACGCCTGCGTGCTGGCGGTGTCGGCCGACGATCCGGACGGGCTGGTCGCCGCGATCGCTGCCCCACCGTTACCCGAATAGCCTCGCGAACCGGGCGTTACAATCGGGCATGGTGGTCTGGTCGCGAACCCTGCTCGTCGTGCTCCTGCTCTGTGGCACCTCGCTCGCCGACAAGCTCGACGGGCTCGACCACGCGCTCGACGCGTACGGCGACGCCTACGACAAGTACGAGCCGGAGCGGCAGCACGCCGAAGGGCTGTGGAAGCTCTATCACGCGTACTGGGAGCCGCTCGCCGCGCAGCAGAAGAAGGCGCGCGACGCGTACGATGCCGCGAACGCCGCGGTCGCGAAGTACGGCAAGGCTTCGCCGCAGACGCGCGAGGCCACGCTCGACTACAAGGCGCAGATGGATCTGATCGGGCCGCTCGAGCGCGCCGCCTACCAGGCCGATCCGAAGCAGGAGGCGACCGGCCCGGCGGTCGATCGCTACCTGAAGATGATCGAGCCCGATCGCGCCGCCGCCGCGTCCACGCGAGACAGGGTCAAGGCGATGTTCGTGGAGGCGCGCAAGATCGGCAAGGACAAGGCGCAGAAGCGGGCGATCGAGGGCGAGCTCGACAAGCGGCTCGCCGCGGCCGACGAGCGTCGCGCGAGGCAGGCGGCGGCGACGCGAGGTCCGCAGGCCGACCGCGTGTATCCGAGCTCCGGCACGTCCAGCGGCAACCACGGCGGCGGCATCCACCCGACGCTGGGTCCCGCGTTCCAGCAGCTCCAGGGAGGCTTCTGATGCGCGCGCTCGCGGTCGTGCTCGTGCTCGCCGCGTCACCGGCGCTCGCGGACAAGCTCGACGACGCGTTCGCCACGACCCAGCAGGCGCAGCAACACTACGCGGCGTTGCGCGACCAGTACGCGACGCTGCGCGCGCGCTGGGATCAGGCGTACAAGCCGCTCGTCGAGCACTACCCGGTCGAGCTCGCCGCGTACAAGAACATGGCGGCGGCGTGCGGCGGTGCGGGCCGAGGCAGCCCGGCGTGCAGCCAGGCGACGCTCGCGTGGGCGGCGGCGGTCAAGCAGCGGCAGTCGCTCGAGTGGCACGCCGCCGAGCTCGATCCGAAGCACGAGGCGGACTCGCAGGCGCTCGTCGCGCGCGACCGCGAGGTCGCCGCCGCGAAGGCCGACTTCGAGCGCGCGTTCGACCAGGCGAAGACCGCGTTCGCCGACGCCCGCGCGCGGGCGCGCACGCCCGCCGATCGCACGAAGATCGACGACAAGCTCGCGGCGCGCGAGACCCAGCGGCAGCAGCGGTTCGCCGCCACGCGCGGCTCGGCGGCCGATCGCGCGAACCCCGGCGGACGCGGCGGCAACTCCGGCGGCTCGGGGCGCTCGAACAACTACGACCCGACGGCCACCGTCAACAGCACGATCCACTCCTGGTGAGCAAGCGCGCCGTCGTCGCCGTCCTGCTCGCGCTCGGCGCGAGCGCATCCGCCGATCCGAGCGAGCACAGCCCGTTCGAGGGCGAGATCGGGCTCGGCGTCGACTACACGACGTCGGACTTCGCCGGCCTCGGGCTGTTCACCGGGTTCTCGCTCGCCAAGCCGATCCTCGGCGCCTGCTACCTCGAGCCGCTCGTCGAGTTCGAGATCGACTTCACGCTGTCGAGCCGGATCACCGGCATGCTGCGCTGCAACTTCATCACCGGAGTCGGCAGCCAGATCTCGCTCGGAGTCGGCGCCGGCTTCGGCAACCACGCCGGCCAGGACATGGACGGCAACATGACGTCGACGCCGATGAACTTCCGCGAGGTCGAGCTCGCGATGAAGCTCGGCGGCAAGCGGCGGTTCCTCATCGGCGTCGCGCTCGCGTTCGACGGCACGACGAGCGGCGCGGACGCGGTCGTGCTGCAGACCACGCTCGTGAGGGCGATGCCGTGATGCGTCGTGCGCTCGTGATCGGGCTCGCCGCGGTCGGCACCGCGCACGCGCAAGCGCCTGTCGACGCGCCTTTGCCACCGCCCGCCGTCGAAGCGCCGGCACCGCCCGCCGACGCGCCACCACCGTCGCCGCCGCCGCCGCCACCCGACGCGCCGCCGCCGCCGGCGGTTCCCGATCTCTCCGACCTGCCGCCGCCACCGCCGCCGCCGCCGCCACCGCCGCCGGAGGTGCCACCGCCGCTCGAGCCGCCCGTGCTCGGCCAGGGCGACTTCACGCTGCCGCCGCCCGAGCCGAGTAACCTCCGCCACGCGTTCCACTTCGGGATGACCGCGGGGCTCGAGGTCGCGCAGGCCGGCGACTCGGCGTACGCGCTCGGCGGCGGCGCGCAGATGAGCTGGGAGCTGTTCTGGCCGCGCATCGCGCTCGAATTCGCGGCCGCGTTCGAGGGCCACGGCGACGGCGCGACGATGGACAAGGAGGGCTTCTGGGAGGCGCACGCGATGGCGTACGTGAAGCGGCCGATCGCCGACGGCGTGTGGGAGCTGTTCGCCGGCTGGGGGGCGAGCCCGGCGTCGCTCCACGACGGCGATCTCGCGCCCGACACGACCTATCACGTGCTCGAGCTTGGCCTCGAGGACCGCACGAGCAGCTGGTACTCGCGACTGTTCGTGCGCTGGTACGTGCCGTTCGGCGGCGACTTCTCGAACCCGACCGCGATCGTCGGCGCGAGCGTCGGGTTCTTCCACCTCGGCAAGCACCGCTAACGCGGCTTGACGAACTTCAGCACGAACCGATCGCTCGTGCCGCGCCGGTCGCCGGCCGCGCGCGGCGAGCTGTTCCAGTCGCGCTTGTCATCCTTGTTGCGCAGCACGTCGCTCTCGCCCGCGAGCTGGAAGCCGGCCGCCGTGACCTCCTTCTTCACGACGTCCTCGTCGATGCGATGCAGCGTGTCGGTGTCGCGCGTGCCGCTGCCGGCGGCCGCGCTCGAGTCGACGATCCCGTAGACGCCGCCCGGCTCGAGCGCGGCGAACACCGCCTTGTTCATCTTGTCGCGGTCGGCCTTCAGGTTGACGGTGTCGTGGTAGTTCAGCACCGTGATCACGGCGTCGAGATCGTGGACGTCGGGGCCGAACGGATCGTCGACCGGCCGCTCGAGCATCGTCACGTGCTTCATCACCGGCTTGGCCGCGCGCTCGGTCCACGGCTTGCGCGCGAACCGGTCCATGATCTCCTTCGGGTTCTCGGAGTAGATGTGGCCGGCGTCGCCGACCGTGCGCGCCATCAGCTCGGTCGTGTAGCCGCCGCCCGCGAACAGCTCGCCGATCTTCTGCCCGGGCGCGATGCCGAAGAACGCGAGCACCTCGCCCGGCTTGCGGCCGGCGTCGAGCTTGCGATCCTCGGCGGTGCGATCGGTCGCGCTGATCGCGTCGCGGATCGGCGTCGGCACGTCGGCCGCCGGCACGTACGGCTCAGACGCGGGCGCGCGATGCGGCTTGCTGCACGCGCACGCGAGGACGAGCAGGCTGACCAGGACAGGCTTCATGGGGTGTGGGAACCGGCGCTGCACGGGTGCAAATTCCATCACTCGGGACAGGCGGACTTCACCGCGTTGTGGAGCGTCTCCGCGCCTTCCGTGCACAGCTTGACGAGCTGGTCGCGCGGCAGCTGCCGCCACGACGCGGCGACCTGCAGGTACGCGTCCTTGAGCGCCTTCGCGCTCGCCTTGGGGAAGTTGTCGCACTCGTCCATCGCGTCGACCGCGGTCTTCCAGTCGGCGCACTCGTCGGGCGGCTCGGTCGCCTCCTGCGCTTCCTTCGCGGGCTGCGCTTCCTTCGCGGGCTGCGCCGGCTGCGCGGGCGCGCCCTCGCCGCGCGCGATCGCCTCGCGACACGTCTTCTCGGCCTGCACGATCTCCGTCGCCGCGCCGCGGACGGACGCGGGCAGCGCGTCGAAGCTCGACTTGTACTTGTCCAGCCAGTTGTGGAACTCGTCCGCGACGGCCGCTGCACACTCCTGGTTCGCGCACGCGCACATGCGATCCCGGATCTGGCGCACGTCGCGGAGCATCTCGTCGGCCTGCCGCGCCTTCGCGGGCGGCAGGTCGGTGCCGGGAACCTTGTCCATGCAGACCTTCATCGCCGCGAAGGCCTCGTCGATCCGCTTCTTGTCGTCGCGCGTCAGCACGACGTCCTCGCGCAGCTTGTCCTGAAGGTCGCCGAACTGGCGCAGCTGCGTGCCGACGCATTCACTGTCCTTGCAGCCGCAGACGGCGTCTCGCTCGGCCTCGATGTTGTCGAGCAGCAGCTCGTGCCTGTCGTTCGTGTTCTTGTGGCCGCGGCTCGCGACCACCGCGATCGCGACGATCGCGCCGATCACGACGAGCCCGCCGATCGCGAGCTTGGCGCCCGAGCCCTTGCGCGGCGGCGCCCCGCTCGGCATCGGCTGCGGCGGCATGCCCGGGTGCATCTGCATCTGCGGCGGCATCTGCGGCTGCATCTGCGGCGGCAGCATCTGCGGCGGCTGCATCTGCGGCGGCTGCATCATCTGGGGCTGCGCCGGGAACATCTGCCGGCAGCGATCGCAGCCCCACGCGCCGTGCTCGGCAAACCAGCGCAGCGGAGACCCGCACTGCGGACACGGCGGCCCACTCACCATGGGCCGATCCTATCACTCGTCCTGCGCGAACGACTGCGCGAGCCGCTCGAGCACGCCCTGATCCTCGAGCGTCGTCGTGTCGCCGCGGGACTTGCTGCCGCTCGCGACCTCGCGCAGCAGGCGGCGCATGATCTTGCCCGACCGCGTCTTCGGCAGCGCCTCGGCGAACCGGATCTCCTCCGGCCGCGCGAGCGCGCCGATCTGCACGACGACGTGCTCGCGCAGCTCCTTCGCGAGCGCGTCGTCGGCGTTGACGCCCGAGCGCGGCGTCACGAAGCACACCAGCGCCTGGCCCTTGAGATCGTCGGGGCGGCCGACGACCGCGGCCTCGGCGACCTTCGGGTGCGACACGAGCGCGCTCTCGACCTCCATCGTCGACAGCCGGTGGCCGGCGACGTTGATCACGTCGTCGACGCGGCCCATCACCCAGAAGTAGCCGTCCTCGTCCTTGCGCGCGCCGTCGCCGGCGAAGTAGCAGCCGGAGACCTCGCCGAAGTACGTCTTCACGAACCGATCGTGGTCGCCGAAGATCGTGCGCAGCATCGACGGCCACGGCCGCTTGATCACGAGGAAGCCGCCCTCGTTCGCGACGCACGGCGTGCCGTCCTTGTGGACGACGTCGGCGGCGATGCCGGGCAGCGGCCGCGTCGCCGAGCCGGGCTTGGTCGGCGTGGCGCCCGGCAGCGGCGAGATCATGATCGCGCCGGTCTCGGTCTGCCACCACGTGTCGACGATCGGGCAGCGATCGCCGCCGATCGTCTTGCGGTACCACATCCACGCCTCGGGGTTGATCGGCTCGCCGACCGAGCCGAGCAACCGCAGTGACGACAGATCGTGCTTCGCCGGCCACGCGTCGCCCCAGCGCATGAAGGCGCGGATCGCGGTCGGCGCCGTGTAGAACACCGTCACCTGCCAGCGCGCGATCATCTCCCAGAAGCGATCGGGGCCCGGCTGGTTGGGCGCGCCCTCGTACATGAGGATGGTCG
>JBLMXA010000629.1:0-4061 GCA_050257515.1 Acidobacteriota bacterium
GGCGATCGTGCGCGGGTTCGCGATCGTCGCGCGCTGCGCCGGCCTCGTCGGTCACGTCCACGAGGAGCAGCACGCCCCCGCTTTGCGTTCGATGTGGGCCGCGGCCGAGCATGCCGTGCCCTATCAGGGTCCGAACCAGGAGAAACCGAGATGACGATGAAGCTCTACATGCACCCCGTGTCCACTGCGAGCCGCCCGGTCCGGCTGTTCATCGCCGAGAAGAAGCTCGACGTCGAGGAGAAGGTCGTCGACCTGATGAAGGGCGAGCACTACGAGAACTGGTACTCGACGATCAACCCGAGCAAGCTCGTGCCGACGCTCGAGGACGACGGCTTCCGGCTCACCGAGAGCTCGGCGATCCTGAAGTACCTGTGCAACAAGTTCGACCTGCCCGAGTACCCGACCGACCTCAAGAAGCGCGCGCGCGTCGACGAGGTGATGGACTGGTTCAACACCCAGTTCTATCGCGACTTCGGCTACGGCCTCGCGTACCCGCAGGTGTTCCCGCACCACAAGCGGCCGACCGAGGATCAGCATAGCGGTGCGATCCAGTGGGGCAAGGAGCGCGCCGAGCAGTGGTTCAAGGTGCTCGACACCCACTGGCTGGGCAAGACGCAGTGGAGCGCCGGCGACCAGATCACGATCGCCGACTACCTCGGCGCGTGCATCGTCACGTTCGGCGAGGTCATCAAGTGCGACTTCTCGCACCTGCCGAACGTGACCCGCTGGCTCGGTCAGATGAAGAAGCTCGAGCACTGGAACCGCATCAACGAGGTGCTGTACGGCTTCGCGAACAGCGTGAAAGACCAGAAGTTCAAGGCGATCGTGCCGTGATCCGCGGGCTGCACCACGCCGCATACCGCTGCCGCGACTCCGAGGAGACCCGCAGGTTCTACGAGGACTTCCTCGGGCTGCCGCTCGTCAACGCGTTCGAGATCACCGAGAGCAAGAGCGGGCGCGCGACGCACGTCCTCCACTCGTTCTATGCGATGGACGACGGCTCGTGCATCGCGTTCTTCGAGGATCCCGAGACGCCGTTCGACTTCAAGCAGCAGCGCGACTACGACCTCCACATCGCGCTCGAGGTCCCGCACGATCAGCTGCAGCCGATGCTCGACAAGGGCAAGCGGGCGGGCGTCGAGTGCCGCGGGATCGCGGACCACGGCGGGATCGACTCGATCTACTTCCGCGATCCGAACGGCTACGTCGTCGAGCTGACCGCGAAGCGCGGCCACCACGCCGACTACATGGATCCGACGAAGAACCACGCGCGCGACGCGCTCGCGAAGTGGCAGCGCGACAAGGCCACCAACTAGCAGCCGGTGAGCCCGCCGGCCGTGCAGATCTCCTGCTGCGTCAGCGCGCGCGAGTACAGCCGCACCTGATCGACGTCGCCGACGAAGTGGCTCGTGCCATCGGCCCACGAACCGACGGTCGTCAACGTGCCGATCGTCGGCGTCGTCTGGTTGCGGCCCGAGCAGCCGCTCTGCCCGCTCGCCGATCCGTTGCGGAACGAGTACTCGCAGACCTCCGACTGGTCGTACGTGCACGCGACGAGGTCCCACTCGCCCATCCCGGTCTGCGCCGAGCCGTCGTAGCTGACGGTCTGGCTGCCGTTCGACAGCGCGCACTCGACCGTGTGGTCGGTGTTGGTGATGCTCATCGTGTACTGCTTCGACGTGTCGACGATGCCGAGCTCGCTGTTCGAGCTGCGGCGCACCCACGCGGTGATCGTGAACGACTGCAGGTCGAAGTCGCTCGGCTTGGCGAGCGAGAGCGTCGAGCTCGTCGTCAGCGTGATCGCCTGCGAGCTAGCCGGCACGCTGCGCGTCGTCGTCGCGACGTTCGCGATCGACGGATCGTGATGCAGGCCCGAGCTGTCGAGCGCCGTCGCCGCGGTCGCGAGGTTGGGCTCGTCGAGCTCGAGGCACCACACGAGGCTCGCGTCCGAGGCGTGGCACGGAGGCGCCGACGGCGCGTCGACGATCGCGCGCACATCGGCCGGTGCGTCGATCGGCCGCGACGCATCGGTCGGGTCGCTCGTCGCGGCACCGTGCTCGAAGCCGCACGCCGCAAGCCACACCGCCAGCGCGAACCAGCGCATGCACCAGTGTCGCACGTCCGCGCGGCTAACCGAAGTAGCTCGGGTGACTGCCCCACGTCGCCGGCCAGTCGGGCAGCGGCTCCGCCCACGGCGCGATGACCGGCGGCAGCGCGGCCTCGAGCTGGAACCACAGCGAGTCGCCTCCGAGCGCCACCGGTGCGTCGGTGTCGGTGCGACTGCGCTCGACGGCCGCGCGGCTGACACCATGTGCGGTCGCGGCGGGCGTCAGGAAGCAGCAGCCGGGCTGGAACACGCTGCCGGGATGCGGCTGCTCGCGCACGATGCCGTTGATCTCGGAGACCGCGTTGCGGTGAAAGAACGGCGGCCGGAACGTGTTCGTGGTCGCGTCGATGCGCGGCGGGAACACGATCAGATCGAGGCCGGGCGAGGTCAGCACCGTGTAGATCGAAGGATCGCCGTGATCGAGCCGCGTGTTGCCGACGGCCGAGAACGCCGCGAGGTCGTAGGCATATGGCGCGAGGTTGCCGTGCCACGCGGCGACGTCGAACGGCGAGTGATCCTGCGTCGCCTGCGCGAGCTGGCCGCCGAGCTTGCCGACGATCTGCATGCCGGGAGCGAGGCGCTGCTCGTGAAACGGCGCCGGTGCGCGGAAGTGGCGCGCGTCGGCCAGGCCGTTCGCGCCGACGAGGCCGCGCTCGGGCAGCCGGAACCGGCCGTACGTCTCGGCGACGTAGCCGCGCGCGAGCGGGCCGTGCAGCAGCACCGAGAACACCAGCCCGCGCGGCACGAGCGCGAGCTCGCCGGGCGACACCTCGAGCGGCCCGAGCTCGGTCGCGAGCGTGATCGTGCCGAGCTCGGGCAGGATCAGCAGCTCGCCGTCCGCGTCGTAGAACGCGCGTGCCTCCATGCTGCGGGTCGCCGCGTAGCGGTGGAACGCGTAGCCGAGGTGCAGCGACGCGGCGCCGGCGCCGCACAGCGTGACGAGCCCGTCGACGAAGTCGACCTCGCCCGCGGGCGCGGGCAGCGGCGCGAACCCGGCGAGGTTGACCGCCGGCGCGCCGGAGAAGCTCGCGGCGAGCGTCGCGTGCGGCAGCGGCGCGAACGCGCGGCGCTGCGCCGACGGGCGCGCGCGGTACAGCCACGCGCGCTGGTTCGCGCCCTGCGGCGCGGTGAACCCGGTCGCGTTGAGCTGCTCGGCGTACAGCTCGTACGGCGGCACGCGCGGCGAATTCTGCAGCGGCGGCAGCGCGCCGGGCAGCGCCTCGATCGAGTGCGTGTTGCCGAATCCGGTCGCCGCGGCCGGCGCGGCGGCCAGCACGATCGCGCGCGCCTCCACGCGCTGGCGATAGCTGATCTCGTGGCGATCGCCGGGCCCGCCGACCTCGACGACGCTCGCGCCGGCGGCGCGCAGCCACGCCGCGGTCGCGTCGAGCGCGGCGCGCGGGATCCACCGGTCGCCCGCCGCGGCGCCGAGCAGCACCGGCACGCGGAGCTCGCCGGCCGCCCAGCCGCCGCCGATGCGCCCGCCGCACGGCGCGATCACGCCGGCGAGCCCGCGGCCGGCGCGGCGCGCGGCGACCTCGAGCGCGAGGCACGCGCCCTGCGAGAACCCCGCGAGCACGACCGGCACGCCGGGCGCGCGCCGCGCGAGGACGTCGAGCACCGTGTCGACGCGCGCGATCGCGCGCTCGACCTCCGGATCGCTAGCGGCGGCGGGATCGTCGAACTTGATCGCGTACCAGCGATCGGCGCCGCCCTCGGCGCGCGGCGCGATCACGCACACGCCCGGATCGTGACCCGCGATCTCGCGCATCCGGCGCAGGATCGTGCCGGCCTCGGCGCCGCGGCCGTGCAGCGCGACGACGATGCGCCGCGCCTGCTCGGGGAGCGGGCCGGCATGAAGCGCGGGCGGCTGCGTGCCGACGTCGAGGCGGCGGGCCGGCCGCAGCCCGACGAGCGCGTCGCGCGCGAGCGGCGCGGGCAGCTCGGGCCGCGT
>JBLMXA010000630.1:0-10074 GCA_050257515.1 Acidobacteriota bacterium
CGGTCGCGAGCGCCTCCTGCTCGGTCACCGCGCCGCACGCGATCCCGCGCAGGAAGTAGTTGAGCAGGCCCTGGCCGGTCGCCGCGTCGTCGAACACGTCGCCGACGAGCGTCGCCTGCGCGGCCTTGTCGACGAAGTTGCGCAGGCGCTCGCTCGCGGGCGCGAGACCGTCGAGGAAGAACGCGTACACCGCGCCGTAGCGCGGCACGAGCTGCGCGGGGTGGAGGTCCCAGCCCTGGTAGAAGCCGTTGACGAGCGAGTGGCGCACGTCATCGGCGTGCAGGCGCCACGCCGAGAACACGGCGCTGCGGTTGTCGCGCTTCTGGTCCTCGGTGAGGTCTTTGGCCTTGTGCGGCGCGATCGGCATGATGTTCGTCGCCCCGTCGGACAGCATCACGCCGGTGCCGGCGAACGCGACCTTCATCATGTGCTTGGCGAAGTCGCACGCGGGGTGGCGCATCTTCTGGTGCGCCGCGGTGATGTCGCAGTTCGCGGTGTAGTCGTACGTGCCGAAGTGCGCGGACACGAGCCGGCCGGCGGCCGCGCGGTGCAGGCGCGGCAGGATCGAGCGGCCCTGCGGGTCGAAGATCGTCTGCGTCGTCTCGACCATGATCTCGAGGCGCAGCGAGCCGGCGGCGAGCTCGAGGCGATCCTCGAGCACCTCGAACATGTCGACGATCGTCTCGACGTCGTTCTTCGTCTGGATCTTCGGCAGCGTGACGACGAAGTTGTCGGGCAGGCGGCCGTTCGTGCCCGACAATAGCTCGGTGAGGAACACGTCGAGCGTGCGCAGCGAGCGGCCCGCGAGATCGCGCGTCAGCGGCTTGATGCGGATGCCGAGGAACGGCGGCAGCGTGCCGGCGACGAGCCCGGCGGCGACCTGCTGCGCGGCCTGCACCGCGTGGCCGTCCTCTTCCTCGTCGGCGCGGTTGCCGTAGCCATCCTCGAAGTCGATGCGGAAGTCCTCGACCGCCTCGCGGCGCAGCTTGTCGCGCACGCGCTCGACGACCTTCGGCGCGAGGCTTCCGCTAATCCCGATCGCCTCGGCGAACGTCGCCGCGTCGGGCGCGTACGTGTCGAGCGCGCGCAGCGCGAGCTCGCCGAGCTTCTTCGGCGTCTCCGACGTGAACAGGTGCGCGCCGCCGTATACCGTGTGCACGGCCTGGCGCGCGCCGCTGTCGCCGGGGTAGCGCCGGAGCAAGCGCCCCTGCGCGCGGTGCACGCGATCGAGCGCCTTCTCCAGCTTCTTGTCGGGAATCGAGGTACGGACCGCCATGGGCCCGTTGTAGATCAGCTCCCGCGATACGTCGAGAAGCCGAAAGGCGATAGCAGCAGCGGCACGTGATAGTGCTGAGTGCCATCCAGCACGGTGAACTGGATCTCGACGACGGGGAAGAACGCGTCGACCTGGCGCGCGGCGAAGTACGGCGCGGTCTGGAACCGGATCCGGTACGTGCCCTCGGGCACCGGGCCCTGCGTCGTGAGCGTGCGCAGCCGGCCGTCGTCGTCGGTGACGCCGCCGCCGACGAGGTGCCAGATGCCGTTCTGCGCGTGCTCGAGCTCGATCGCGATGCCGCGCCCGGGCTTACCGGAGGACAGATCCAACACGTGCGTGGTGATCATGCCGCCGCATCATACGCAGGTCAGCGTTCGCCCGCGCACGATCGCGCAATCCTGCCCTGGCGTGCACGTCTCGCACAGGTCGAACACGCACGACGAGCAGGCCGGCCCGGTCTGGTAGTCGCAGTCGAACACCGGACAGCTCGGCGCGATGTCCACGCAATGGGCCGGGATGCCGCCGTCGTCGGGCAACAGGTGGCCCTGGACGCACAGCTGGCCGGACCCACACGTGATGCCGTCGCACGCGGTCGAGCCCGCCAGCGAGGTGCTCGGCGGACCCGCGGAGCACGCCGTGATCGCCGCGCAGCACACGGCTCGCGACATCCATGTCGCGAACGACGCCTGGAAAGTCCTCATGGCGGGAACCTCGAGCAATGGCCGTACCACTACGACAGCTCGGCCAGCAGCTTGTGCAGCCGCAGCCGCAGGATCTTCGCCTGCTCCTCGGCGGCGACCCGGATCTCCTCGTGGCGCGAGTTGCGCAGGCGCTGGCGGAGGTCGGCGAGCATCGACTCGGCGCTGCGGCCCGACGCGCACACGATGAAGATGAAGCCGTGCTTGGCCGCGTACTCCGAGTTCGCCTGCGCGAGCTCGCGGCGCACCGGGTCCTCGGCGGTCGCGGCGCCCGCCTGCTCGGCGCTCGACCACGCGCCGCCGCCGGCCTCGCCGATCTTGGGATGCGCCGCGAACGCCTCGAGGTGATCGGCCTCGCCGAGCGACCACCACGTGCGCTCGGCGATCCGCACGAGCGCGGCGGCGTCCTCGAACGGGCGCGCGCCGACCATCGCGGCGGTCCACCGCGACGAGCCGCAGCAGCGGACGAGCGCGGTCGTCGCGTCGAGCGGCGTCATCGCGTCGAGCGCGGCCAGCCCGCGCGATGGCTCGGGCGCGAGCTGGCCCCACGCGCGCAGCCGCGCGACGCCGCCGTCCGGGAACACCGAGAGCTTGAGGTGGGTGACCGCGCCGACGCGGCGCAGCTCGTCGGCGAACAGGTGGCGGCGGTGCGGCTGCAGCTGGCTGCCGAGCAGCATGCGCCAGCCGTCGAGCTCGTCGACGCGCGCCCCCGGCGCGTGCACGCCCTCGACGGTGCAGCTGCCCGGCGCGTTGCCCTTGAAGTGCGTCGTGTCGAGCTCGAGCTGCTCGATCGTGCCGGCGGCGGCGAGCCGGATGATCGCCCAGTCGTTGCCCGGCCCGCGGCGGCGCCGCGTCTCCCAGCCGTCGGCCATGCTGCGCGACGCGCCCGGCTTGATGAGGTTATTGCGCGAGCCGAAGAACATGTCACTGCACGTCTCGACCCACGCGCCGTGCTCGAGCGCCGCGAGATCGATCGGCCCGCCGAGCGCGCGCAGGCGATCCCAGCGCGGCGAGACCTCGCCGTGCACGCGCAGCCGCGCGACGCCGCCATCGGGGAAGATGTCGAGCCGCACGTGCGTGAACCGCTGCTGGTAGGCGATCGGGAACGCGTTCTTCGCGTCGCCGCGCAGCGGCGTGCGCGGCAGGATGTTGGTCCAGGTCGCGGCCGCTGCATCGAACGCGCGCAGGTCGAGCGGATCGTCGAGCTCGCACGCGTAGAGCGCGCACGACTCCGGGTAGTTGCCGCGGAAGAACGCGGTGTCGACGACGACGCCGTGGATCACGCCGGGCATGCCGAGCCGCACGATGCACCAGTCGTGGCCGGGCTCGCGGCGGCGGCGCGTCTCCCAGCCATCCATCCATTTGCCGCGATCGGTGTACGCGTGCTCCTTCCACTCGGGCGCGGTGGCGCGGACGAGGTTCTCCTTCTCGGCGAAGAACTCGTCGTTGCAGCGGATCGCGGCGCCGCCGTAGGCGTCGCTCGCGAGATCGGGAAGTCCGGTGAAAGCAGGCGTCGTCTCCGTCATACCAACCCTCCTCTGTCCGCGGCGACCACCCGGCCGCGGTCCGCGATGCGCTCGCCGCGCAGGTACGTCGCGTGGACGACGCCGCGCAGCGTCTCGCCGGCATACGGCGTCACCTTGTGACGGTGCTGGATCGCCGCGGGCGCGACCGTCTGCGTCTCGGCGTCGGCGAACACGATCAGATCGGCGTCGGCGCCGGGCGCGAGCTTGCCCTTCGTCCCGAGATTCGCGAGCCGCGCCGGGCCGGCGCACATCCAGCGCGCGACGTCGGCGAGCGTGTGGCCGCGCCGCTCGGCCTCGGTCCACACGACCGGCAGCGCGAGCTGCAGGCCGGAGATGCCGCCCCACGCGGCGACGAAATCGCCGGCCTCGAGCTGCTTGAGCGCCGGCGAGCACGGCGAGTGATCGCTCGCGACGAGCTCGAGCACGCCCTCGGCGAGCGCGCGCCACAGCTCCTCGCGGTTCGCGGCGTCGCGGATCGGCGGCGCGCACTTGAACGGCGTCGCGCCGTCGGGGATCGCCTCGGCGGTGAAGTGGAGGTAGTGCGGGCACGTCTCGGCGGTGAGCGGCAGGCCCTCGGCGCGCGCCTCGCGCAAGAGCGGCAGCGCGCTCGCGGCCGAGTGATGGACGATGTGCGTGCGCGCGCGCGTCGCGCGGACGAGGCGCGACACGAGGCGGATCGCCTCCTCCTCGGCCGCGGGCGGGCGCGACGCGAGGTACGTCGCGTAGCGCTTGGGGTCGGCGCTCGCGAGCGCGGCGGCGGCGGCCTCGATCGGGCCGGCGAGCTCGGCGTGGACGAGCAGCGGCGCGCCGAGCGCGGCGAGGATCTGCATCGCGGGGGCGAGCTCGGGCTCGCCGACCCAGCCGAACTCGGGCACGCCGGAGTCGACGAGGAAGCACTTGAAGCCGCGCACGCCGTCGGCGACGAGCCCGGCGAGCTCGCGCTGGTTGCCCGGCACGACGCCGCCCCAGAACCCGACGTCGACCGCGCACTGCCCGCGCGCCGCGTCGCGCTTGGCCGCGAACCCCTCGCGCGTCGTCGTCGGCGGGATCGAGTTGAGCGGCATGTCGACGAGCGTGGTCACGCCGCCGATCGCGGCGGCGCGCGTCGCGGTCGCGAAGCCCTCCCACTCGGTGCGGCCGGGCTCGTTGAGGTGGACGTGGGTGTCGACGATGCCGGGCAGGATCGCGAGATCCTCGTAGTCGACAGCCCCCGGGGCGTCGTCCCACGCGGCGAGCCGCTCGATCGTGCCGGCGCGCACGTGGATCGCCGCCGGGCGCACGCCGTCGGGAGTGACGACGCGGCGGGAGCGGACCACCAGGTCGGGAGCCGTCATCGGCCGGCGACTGTAACATCGGCCCGCCGGGCGACACGATCCGTCATGACCGACATCCAAGAGATCGCGCAGCTGCACGGCTGCATGGAGGGTCTGCCATGATCGCGATCGATCGACTGATCGCCTGCGCGCTCGGCGAGGACGACGACGAGGTCGAGGCCCACGTGCTCGAATGCGACGAGTGCGCCGCGCGCTTCGCGCAGCTCGCCAGCCTGCCCGCCGCGCTCCGCGACCTCGTGCACGACGGCCACATGCAGGTCGTCGCGACCCGAGGGCTCGTCGACCGGCTCGACGCCGCCGGGCTCGTCACCCGCCGCTACGTGCTCGCACCGGGCGCGACCGTGCCCTGCACGGTCGACAGCCGCGACGTGTACACCGTCGTCGTGCTCGAGGCCGACCTCGCGACCGCGACGCGCGTCGACGTCGTGCGCGGCACGCTGCGCTACGAGGACGTGCCGTTCGATCCGGCGCACGGCCGCGTGTACGTGATCGCGCCGGCGGTCGCGACCCGGAGCCTGCCGACCGCGCCGATCCCGCTCCGGGTGGTCGCGGTCGACGCCGCCGGGGATCGCACGCTCGGCGAGTACACGCTCGATCACGCGCGTTCGGGGTAGGCTCCCCGCCATGAAGCTCCCGCACGCGCTCGCCTCGCTGTTCCTCGCCCTCGCGGTCCTGTTCGCGCCGGCGGCCCACGCGCAGCCGACCAAGCCGGCGCCCGCCCAGACCAAGCCGAGCAAGACCGCGCCGCTCGACCTCAACACCGCGACCGAGGCCCAGCTGAAGGAGCTCCCGGGGATCGGCGACGCGTACTCGAAGAAGATCATGGCCGGCCGGCCGTACGCGAAGAAGGACCAGCTCGTGTCGAAGAAGATCGTCCCGCAGGCGACCTACGACAAGATCAAGGACCTCGTGATCGCGAAGCAGCCGAAGAAGTGACGGAGGAGCGATCGAAAAGAAATAGACCCGGCGCGCGCGCCGTTCGTCTATCCTGAAACCGCGGACACCCGTCGGTGTCGTAGCGGCAGGAGGGCCCATGAGCTTGCGGCAAGAGAGCAGCTTTCCATGGTTTCAACCGCGCCTGTTCGGGATCATCGTGATCTCGAGCGCCGCGGTCGCGTCGACGGCGATCGTCGTCGGTGGCTGGAAGGCGACGCACGCGTCGCCCGAGACGCCGCACACGCTGAGCGTCGTCGGCGAGGCCAGGCAGCACGTCACGCCCGACAAGCTGACCTGGACGATCACGGTGCACGGCCGCGAGCCCGACCGCGACACCGCGGTGTCGGACCTCCACGACGCCGTCGACAAGGTCCACACCTACCTCACCTCACACGGGCTCAAGGAGGCCGAGCTGGCGTTCAAGCCGGCGTCGGTCGACCAGGACACGAACGACACCACGAACAGCGACGGCGATACCACGAGCGAGCCCGGCGACTTCGACGCGAGCCAGGAGATCGACGTGACGTCGACCGACGTCGCGCGCGCGCTCAAGGCCTATCGCGACGCCCAGCTCGCCGAGGACATGACCGGCACCGACCAGGAAGAGCCGGACTGCACGGTCAGCGGGATCGCTTCGCTCGAGAAGCAGCTGACGACCGCGGCGCGCCACGACGCGCGCGCCAAGGCGGAGGCGACGCTCGCCGACTACGGCGCGCACGTCGGCAAGCTCGTCGAGGCGGATGCCGCCGGCTTCGACTCCGGGACGACCGGCGTCGACGGCTGCGCCGGGGCCGACGCGACCGCGACCGCGCACGCGGTGTTCGAGATCGATTAGATCCGCGCGCCCTGCGACACCCACGCGGCGAGCTCGGCCCGCTCGCCGTCGGTGATCTGCGTCTTGTTGTTGAACGGCATGTTGTGGAGGTCGTACGCGCGGTACTTGATGCGCGGCGCCATCACGCGGATCTCGTCGGGCGTGTCGAACATGACGCCGAGCGGCGCGGCGTGGAACACGTCGTCGCTCGGGTGCAGGCTGTGGCAGCGCAGGCAGCGATTGCCGACGATCTCCTGGACGCGCGCGAACGGCACGTCGTGATCGATGCCGAACTTCGGGGCCGGCTCGAGCCGCGAGATCCCGAACAGCCCGCCGACCGCGACGCAGCCCATCACGCACGCCGGCACGAGCCACGCGGCCGTGCGCAGCTGCTTGCCGGCGCCGAGGTAGCGCATGTTCATGAAGTGCCGCACGCCGGCGCCGCCGATCGTGACGACGATCAGGATCAGCCAGTTGAGCCAGTGCGTCGTCGCTGCCGAGAAGTGGTTCGACAGCATGATGAACAGCAGCGGGAACGTCAGGTAGTTGTTGTGGATGCTGCGCTGCTTCGCGTGCAGCGACAGCTGCGGATCCTGCTCGCGCCCGCTCCTGGTCGCAGCGACGAGCTCGCGCTGCGACGGCACGATCACCATCCACACGTTGCCGGTCATCAGCGTGCCGATGAGCACGCCGCTCTGGATGTACGCGGCACGGCCGCTGAAGATCCGCGTGAAGCCGTACATCGCGGCGAACAGCATGACGATCGAGAGGATCGTGGCGAGGCGCGGGTTGGCGTCGCCGATCGAGCGCCACAGGCCGTCGTAGATGATCCACGCGACGAACAGCGACGAGATCGAGATCGTGATCGCGGTCCACGGATCGACGTCGTGCAGCGAAGGATCGACGAGGAACGCGGCGTGATTCATGTAGTAGACGACGACGAGCAGCGAGATGCCGGTCGCCCACGTCGCGAAGTTCTGCCACTTGAACCAGTGCAGCGTCGCCGGCAGCTCGCCCGGCTCGAGCAGCTTCTTCTCGACGTCGTAGAACGCGCCGGAGTGGACCATGAAGATCTTGCCCTGCGACAGGCGAGACAGCTCGCCGGACTTCGAGCCAGATTTTTCAAGATTTCGATCGAGCCAGTTGAACAGCATCGAGTTGCCCACCCACATGATCCCGGCGATCAGGTGGGCCCACCGCAGCAGGACGTCGAGCAACTCGTGAAACGACACGGCGCGAGGATAGTATCGCAGTGGATGCGCTGGTTCCTGCTCGTGCTCGTCGCCTGCTCCCATCACGACGAGCCCCCACCCCCACCCCCCGCCGAGCCCCCGCCGGCCCCGCCGCCCGTCCAGCACCTGTCGAGCGACCTCGGCAGCTGCGAGCTGACGACCGGCGGCGAGACCGAGAAGGTCACGCCGACGTCGGCGGCGGCCCACTACCCGCCGCTCGCGATCAACTGCATCGGCAAGCTCGGGCGCGTATCGTTCTCGCCGGCGCCCGGCGTCGCCGTGGCGCCGGGGCCGCACACGTTCCAGGTCGCCAAGGGGGCGCGCGACTACGTGCTGCTCGTCCGCGCGAAGGACAAGCCGCTCGCGAACGTCGCGGGCACGATCGACATCACCGCGTTCGACGGCAAGCACGTCGCCGGCACGTTCGACGTCGGCGGCACCGCCGGCGCCCAGCACGTCGCGATCACCGGCAGCTTCGATCTCGCGCTGCGTTAGCCCCAGGCGCGCTTGACGGCCTCGGCGATGCCGCCGCCGGCGCCCGCGGGGCACGCGAGCACGTCGGTGGCCTTGGCGCGCACCGCATCGGGCGCGCTGCCCATCGCGAACGAGCGACCCGCGACCTCGAACATCGGCACGTCGTTGACCCAGTCGCCGATCGCGACGGCCTCGGCGACCGTGCAGCCGGCCGCGGCGCACAGCGCGCGCAGCGCGGTGCCCTTCGACGGGCCGGCGGCGCGCACGAGCACCGCGTGCTGGCCCGGGCACATGCTGACCGCGAAGCTGACCGAGAAGATGCGGTCGGCGTGCGCGCGCAGCTCGGCGTGCGCGGCGGCGACCGCGCCGGCGCCGCCGACCGCGACCGCGGCGAGCGGCGCGTTGGCCCACACGCGTGCGTCGAGCGCCTCCTCGACGAGCTGGACGTTCGGCGACCACGTGCGGACGTAGCGCGCGTACGGCTCGCCGGCCGCGTCGTGATGGATGCCGTCGGCCTCGAAGATGAACGCGGCGAGGCCGTGGCGGCCGAACGCGTCGCGCAGCACCTGCGTGACCTCGGCGTCCATCGCGTGGTGCGCGAGTGTACGCCGCGACCCGACCTCGACGAGGTGGCTGCCCTCGACGCAGGCGATCGCGCCGGCGATGCCGCAGGTCCGCGCAGCCTCGACGGAACCCGAGTACAGCCGGCCGGTGACGATGGTGACCTCGACACCCGCACGCTGCAGCTCGCGGATCGCCGCGATATCGCTGGCATCGACGGAGTGGTCGCCGCGGAGCAGCGTGCCGTCGAGATCCACCGCGAGGAGCCGGTACTGCATGACTCCTTGTACTAGCATGTGATGGTGACGGTCAGTGCCGAGCAGATCGCCGCCGCGGCCGCCCGCATCGCCGCCGCGGGCCGCGCCGCGTGGCCGGACGTCTCGCTCGGGCAGGACGCGATCGTCGCGCGGCTGTCCGCGCGCGTCGCGGAGGATCCCGAGGCGCAGCTCGAGCCGCTGCACGACGCGGACCTCTACCTCGCGCTCGCGCTCGCGACGGGCGATGCCGCCGCGGTGCGCGCGTTCGAGGACAAGCTCGTGCCGCAGATGGACGTCGCGCTGCGCCGCATGCGGCTGCCGGGCGGCGCCGCCGACGAGGTCAAGCAGGCGCTGCGCTTCGAGCTGCTCGTCAACGACGGCGCGCCGAAGATCGCCGACTACGCCGGGCGCGGCGAGCTCGCCGCGTGGCTGCGGATCAGCGCGACGCGCAAGGCGCTCAAGCTCGTGCGCAAGACCGACCGCGAGGAGACGCTCGACGAGATCCTGCTCGAGCACTGGCCGGGCAACACGCCCGATCCCGAGCACAAGCACCTGCGCGCGCGCTACACCGCGGAGCTCAAGCAGGCGATCCGCGGCGCGTTCACCGCGCTCGAGGTCCGCCAGCGCAACCTGCTCCGCCAGCACCTCCTCGACGAGCTGACGATCGACGATCTCGCGAAGATCTACCGCGTGCACCGCGCGACCTGCGCGCGCTGGCTCGCCGACGCGCGCGCCGAGCTCGGCAAGCAGACGCGCAAGCGCCTCGTCGGCGCCCTCGGCGTGCCCCAGAAGGAGCTCGAGAGCCTGCTGCGCTTCCTCGACGCCGACATCGAGCTCTCCATCTCCCGCATCCTCGTCACCCGCTAGGGGACGCTTTCTCCTTCTTCAACCACGCGTCCGCGACGCCCCAGTACTTCCGGCGACTTGCCTGGGGACGCTTTCTCCTTATTAAACCAGGGGCTCAGC
>JBLMXA010000631.1:0-5864 GCA_050257515.1 Acidobacteriota bacterium
CGTCTAGTTCAACGTCTAGGGGGACGCTTTCTCCTTTCTCAACCAGCGTCGCCGCCACTGCGAACAAGATCGCGACCGTAGCTGGGGACGCTTTCTCCTTCTTCAACCAAGCATGCTCCACGAGGGCGCGCGCAGGGTCGCGCGGCGGACGATGCGGCACCGGGCGTCCCGAAACACGCCCGGTTGAAGAAGGAGAAAACGTCCCCACTCAAGCGGTTGAAGTTGTTGGGGCGTGGCCAGCAGGCGGTTGAAGAAGGAGAAAGCGTCCCCTAGGGGAGGGGGCGGATGGCGGTGCCCATGAACGACGTGGAGCTGGCGAGGATCGCGACCGCGTGCGGCGAGAACGTGCGGCCGGGGGCGGTCGCGGTGAGCTGCACGCTGCCGACCGGGACGTTGAGCGCCCACGCGTAGCCGGAGGAGCCGGTCGCGGTCGCGCTGCCGCTCGGCAGGATGCCGCTCGAGTAGACGATCTTGCTCGCGGGCGTGGTCGCGATCGTCGCGCCCGCGATCGTGGTGCCGCCGCAGTCCTCGACGGTGACGAACAGCGTGCCCTTCGTCGTGTCCTGCGTCGTGCCGCCCGCGCTGTACAGGCCGTCGACGTCGGCTTGCATGCCCATGAACCCCGCGAGCATCGACACGGCGTGATCGAGCGGCTGATCCGGCACCGAGACGCTCGTCAGAAAGCCGGTCTTCGTGAGCGAGAAGTAGGCGGCGATCGGCACGCCGCCGGTCGGCACCGCCAGCGAGAAGTTGCCGAGCAGGTCGGTCGTCGCCGTGGCGATCGGGGTGCCGCTCGCCGAGGTCATCGCCGCGACCGCGACGCCGGGCTGGTGGATGCCGGTGGTCGCGCGGAACGCGAACCCCGAGACCGTCAGCGGGTCCGGCGCGGTCGTGCCGATCGGGCAAGGCGCGACCATCAGCGCGGAGTCGCCGGTCGAGGTGACGAGCGCATCGCTTGTCGTCGCGTCGAAGCCGATCCGTCCGCACCCCGCGAGCGCAAACAACCACCACCGCACCGCGCGATCCTCGCATGGTTCGGTCTACGATGGAGAAATGTGGCGTGCCTCGCTGGTGCTCGCGTGCGCGTGCAACCAGACGTTCGGCCTGAACGAGACACGCCTGCGCGATGCATCTGCCCCCGACGCGCCGCCGAGCTGTCCGACGCAGGGAGCTCCGCTGTTCTCGTCGGTCGTGCACCAGATCGTGTTCCAGCACTGCATCGACTACACGCTGTCGCGCAGCGCGGGTCGCGCGCTCGCGTTGTGCGCCGACCCCGGCGGCCCGGGCTACCACGTCGCGGATGGTCCGCTCGACATGCCGCTGTCGCCATCGGCGGGCCTCGAAACGCTGACGTACCTCGACGGTGCAGTGCTCGAGCCGGACGGCAACGCTGCGCTCGTGTACGCGTACGACGGTACGTCGGCGGCGTGGCGACGCTACGTGCGCGACAACGCCGGCCAATGGACGCTTGCCGCGACGTTCGCGCTGCCTGCGATGGCGATCACCGCTCCGACCACAGGCGCGACGCCGCACATCTTCGGCAAGCCGACCTCGACGTTCGAGGAGTATGTGGCCGACGGCAACGGCGGCTGGACGGTCGCGGGCACCTACACGCTCCAGCAGCTCGGCGTCACCGCGAACGCCGACCACCCGACCTGGACGAGCGATGGCCTGCAGCTGCTGCTGTACGATCAGCTCGCGAACAACGAATTCGCGATCGCGTACACCCAGCGCGCGTCGCTCGCGGATCGCTTCGGGCCGGTGACCTATCTCGACTCGCTCGCCGCGTACGCGCGCAACGACTCGACCGAGACCGCCGCGTATGGCGGCGTCGGCGCGATGACCGACGACTGCGGACGGTTCTACTTCTCCGCGCTGTCGAGCGTGTTCTACGTGCAGCAGTGACGCTACTGCAGCGAGCCCGAGACCGTGAACGTGTTCTGCACGCGCATGGTGCCGCTCGTGCTGGTCGCCGCGTAGCCGTAGATGCGGATCTCGACGGCGCCGGTCGCGCCGGTGACCGACAGTGACGGCGAGCTCGTCGAGTTGGGCGCGACCGTCGAGGTCTGCGCGAAGCTGTCGGCATCGCTCGCGATCGAGGCCGACGCCGGCCCGCTCGTGCTCGTCTTCGCGTCGATCGCGGCGGACGTCAGTGACATCGTGCAGCCCGAGGGCGGCGTGATCGTCAGCGTGTAGTACCTGGACGAATCGCGCGACGCGGATGTCGCCCAGTTGCTCGAGTTGATCGAGCCCGCGCCCGACACCGCGGTCAGCGACGCCGAGCGCGTGAAGCTGCTCGCGGTCACGCCGGTCGCGGCCGATGCGGCGGTGGTCGAGGTCTGCGAGCCGGTCGCCGACGTGAAGCTCCACGTCGCGAGCACGCCGGTGGTCGGGTGCTGGCAACTGCCGACCGGAGGCGGCGAGTCGGGGTGCTGCATCGGCGCGTCGATCGGCGCGGCCGGAGCGTCGGGCTGCATGCCGCCGCCACCACCGCCACCGCCACCGCCACCGCTCGTCTGGATGCGCTGCGCGTCGCCCTGGGCACAGGCGACGAGTCCGAGGCCCATCGTCAACAGCAACGTGGTGCGCACGCGATCGAGTTATCACGGCTCGCCGTCGACGATCGAGGCAATTCCGACTGGCAGGAGTGCGCACGATCGTGCGCAGGTGATGCCTCGAGCTATCGCTGCACGAGGATGCCTTCGGCAAGTAACAGCAACAACACCGCGGCGGCGAGCGCGTGCCACAGCTCCACGCGCCGGCGATTGTCAGCGGGCTGCGATCCCCCACCGCTACCCGAGGCGGGGAGCATGTGCGGCGGCGCGGGCGTCAGGTCGGAGCCGTGCGGATCGACGTTGACGACGAACGCGAGCTCGTCGCGCTCGCTGGTGGCGCCGTTCGGATCGGTGCCGAGCACGCGGTACACGCCGGGGCGGTCGGTGCGGCCGAAGCGCACCGAGCTGCGGCCGGCGATGCGATCGCCCTCGAACACCGCGGCGATGCCGTCGGGTCCGCGGACCTCGAGCTTCTTGAGATCGGCGGTCGGCAGCACGACCGAGCTGCCGACGAGGTGCTCGGTCGCGATGCCGGGGCCGTGCTTGCGCGCGAGGTGGCGCACCGTCTGCTGCACGAGCGGCAGGAAGCCATGGTGGATCGGCAGGTCGTTCCAGTCGCGATCGAGCGTCGACGTGAACAGCAGCGTGCGGCCGCTCCCGATCGACGCCTCGACGAGCGCGGCGGCGCCGTTCGTGAAGCGCGCGAGCACCTCGCGATCCTGGGTCGCCGTCGTCGGGCCGAGCAGCGAGATCTTGAAGAACTTCGCGTCCGCCAGCTCGGCGTCGTCCTTCGCGAACGGCGCGAAGATCGGGTGATCGGCGTCCCACTTGACGAGGTGGAGCGCGCGGCTGTCGCGATCCTCGGGCGACGCACCCCACGTCGTGTCGATCGGATCGCGCAGCGACTGCGGCAGCAGCGGCAGCATCGTGCGGTCGTACGCGGCGGGATCGACGCGATCGCCGGGCGCGATCAGGATCCCGCCGCCGTTGCGCACCCACGCCGCGAGGATCGCGACGCGCTCGGCGGGCAGCGCGGCGACGTTCGCGAGCACGACGACGTCGAAGTCATCGAGGTTGATCACGCCGGTCGTAGCCTTCGGCCCTCCCGCCGATGGCGTTCCTCGCTTGGGATCGATGCCGGCGAGCTCGTCGGGTGTGATCACGCGCAGCGACGTGCCGGTGTCCTCGCGATCGCCGGGCCGCAGCGCGGTCTCGAGGTAGAACGCCTCGTCGTCGCGGCGCACCGTGCGCGGATCGCCGTCGACGACGAGCACGCGCACCTCGTCGCGCAGGCTCGCGCGCACCCACCGGCGGTCGTCGATCGCGAGCGCGTCGCCGGCGAGCGACACGCTCGCTTCGGTGGTGCGCGTGCCCGGCGGCAGGACCGCGAGGAACCGCTTCGTCTTCTTCTCGTTCGCGGGCACGTCGAGCAGCCCGCGCGCGACGACGCGATCGCCGATCGCGAGCGACAGCTCGACCTTCGCCGTGGCGTCGCTGAAGTTGCTGACCTCGGCGTCGAACGCCATCCCGCGGCTGCCCTCGCCCTGATCCGGGTCGACCCGCAAGGCCGTCACGGCGACGTTCGGCAGCTTCGGCGGCCGCAGATCGATCGGCACGAGCGCGGGCCCGCTCGGTCCCCACGGCGGCTCGTCGCCGTGGAAGCCGGTCTTCGCCATCAGGCTGATCAGGTACACCGTCTTGCGCGAGTGGCTCGACGACGCGAGCAGCTGCGCCGCCCGCGCGAGCGCGCGCGTGGTGTCGGCGGGCCGCGCGCTCGGCTCGAGCGCGAGCAGCTGGTCGCGCAGCTTGACGTGATCGCGCGTCAGCTCGCTCGGCTGATCGATGCCCTCCGACGTGCGCACGATCGCGATCTCGGCCTCCGGGCCGAGCTGCGCGAGGATGCGGCGGGCCTCCTCGCCGGCCTGCTTGAGCCACGACCTGCCGTCGACCACGTAGCCGGCGGCGAACGAGTCGTCGATCACGAGCACCGCCGCCTGCGGCCCGCGAAGCACCATCGGTCCCTTGCGCTCGCACGACGTGAACGGCTTGGCGAGCGCGACCGCGATCGCGAGGCACGCGAGCGCGCGTACGAGCAGCAGCAGGCGCTCGCGCAGGCGCAGCCGCTTCGCGGTGCGCCGCTTCGTCGCGAGCAGGAAGTCGAGCGCGGCGAACTCGACGACGCGCGCGCGCCGCCGGCCGATCAGGTGGATCGCGATCGGCACCGCGATCGCGAGCACGCCGACGAGCATCAGCGGCGCGAGGAAGCCCAGGCTCATGCGACGCGCCTCTTGCCGGGCAGCAGCCGCGAGCGCGAGACGAGCAGCTCGAGCAGCGCGTCGTCGAGCGGCCGGTCGGTGTCGACGAGGTGGTAGTCGATGCCGGCACCGGTCAGCGACATCCGCGCGCGCATCAGGAACTGGTCCATCTTGTCCTGGTACTCGCGGCGGATCGCCTGCGGGTTGACGAGCATCTTGTGCTGCGTCTCGAGCGCGCGGAACTCGGTGAGCCCCTCGTACGGGAAGCTCCGCTCGTGCGGATCGATGAGGTGCAGGACCGACACGTCGTGGCGCTGCGCGCGCAGCTGCGCGAGCGCGCCGATCGTCGTGTCGTCGGGATCGAACAGATCCGACGCGAGGACGACGAGCGCACGCCGGCGGCGCGTCAGCTCCGCGATCCGACCGAGCGCGTGCGCCGGCGACTCGTCGCCGTGGCCGCCCTTGGCGATCACCTGGTCGAGCACGCCGAGCAGGTCGTGGAGGTGCGTCGTGCGCGCGCGCGGTGGCACGACGGTCTCGACCGCGCGATCGCCGCACGTGACGAGTCCGACCTTGTCCTGCTGCTGGATCACGAGGTACGCGAGCGCCGCGAGCAGGAGGCCCGCGTACTCGAGCTTCTTCATGCCGGCGCCGGCAAACCGCATCGACGCCGACGCGTCGAGCACGAGGTACACGGTCAGCTGCGACTCCTGCTCGAACTGCTTGACGTAGTAGCGATCGAGCTTCGCGTAGGCCTTCCAGTCGAGATCGCGGATCTCGTCGCCCTGCGAGTACTCCTTGTGCTCGGCAAACTCGACCGAGCTGCCGTGCACCGACGCGCGGTGCAGGCCCGACAGCGCGCCCTCGACGATCACGCGCGCCTTGATCGGCAGCGCGGCAAGGCGCGCCAGCAGCGTCGCGTCGATGCGCTCACCCGTCAAGGGATTCGCTCCTTTCGAGGTGCGCTCGCGCTCGCTGCGCTCGCACTCGCGGCGATCGATCGTCGTCGCTCTCCCGTCAAGGGATTCGCTCCTTTCGAGGTGCGCTCGCGCTC
>JBLMXA010000632.1:0-6110 GCA_050257515.1 Acidobacteriota bacterium
CGCGACGCGCCTGCTCGAGGTCACGGTCACCGGCGCGCCGGACCCGGCGATCGCGCGTGACCTCGCGCGCTCGATCGCGGCCTCGTCGCTGGTCAAGGCGGCGGTGTTCGGCGCCGATCCCAACTGGGGCCGCGTGCTCGCCACCGTCGGCGCGCGCGCCGGCTCGCAGGGCTTCGCGATCGATCCACACCGCGCGACCGTCGCGATCCAGGGCACGGTCGTGTTCGCGCGCGGCGAGCCCGCGCCGGTCGACTCGCCGGTGCTGCGCGCGAAGATGCGCGCGCCGGAGGTCAGGATCGCGGTCGCGCTCGACGCCGGCGCGGCCGAGGCGACCGCATGGGGCTGCGATCTCGGCTACGACTACGTCAAGCTCAACGCCGACTACACGTCGCTGATCGTGCAGACGCCCGACGGGCAGCTCGCGAAGGACGACCGGCTCACGAACTACAGCCCGAAGTTCAAGCGCACGCTGCTCGTCGAGGCGCTGTCGTACATCTCGCGATTCGCCGGCACGCGCTGCGTCGTCGCGTACACCAGCGCCGCGCTCGGCAAGCCCGCGCTCGAGCAGGCGTTCTGCGAGGACATCAAGCTGCTGCGCTCGGTCGGCCTCCACCCGATCGTCGTCCACGCCGGCGGCCGCGACGGCGCCGATCACATGGTGACGCTGCTCAACCTCGACGGCGCGCACGCGATCGGCATCTCGGGCAAGGACGGCGGCCTGTTGCGCACGACGAAGGATGGCGCGACGAACGTCCACGCGGCGGTGATCGAGATGCTGCTCGCGCAGGGCTACGCGCCGATCATCACGCCGGTCGCGCTCGGCGACGACGGTCAGACCGCCGCGGTCGACGGCGATCTCGCGGCCGCCGAGATCGCGATCGCGCTCGCCGCGCCGAAGCTGATCTTCCTCGCCGATGCCGCCGGCCTGCTCGAGCACGGCGAGCTGATCACCGATCTGTCCGCGGGCGAGCTCGCGCGGCGCGTCGCGGCGGGGCAGGTCGAGGCGAGGACCGATCCGCGCGCGATCGGCCGCGCGCTCGCCGGCGGGGTCGGCCGCGTCCACGTCGTCGATGGTCGCACGCCGCACGCGATCATCGCCGAGCTGTTCACCGACCGCGGTGTCGGCACGCTCGTGACGCCATGAGGAACGGCCGCGCCGAGCGCGACGCGGCGATCCGCGAGCTGATCGCGAGCGAGCGGATCACGACGCAGGGCGCGCTGCGCGCACGGCTCGCGCAGCGCGGCCACGAGCTCGACCAGAGTGCGATCTCTCGCGCGCTCGCGCGGCTCGGGGCGCGCCGCGCCCGCCAGCCCGATGGCTCGCTCGTCTACGAGCTCGCCGACGCGCCGCGCTCGCCCGAGGCGTGGACGTGGCTCGTCACCGCGGTCGAGGACAACGGCACGCTCGTCGTCGCGCGCACGGCGGCCGGCGCCGCGCAGGTCGTCGCGAGCGCGATCGATCGGGCGCGGCTGCCCGAGGTGCTCGGCACGATCGCCGGCGACGACACGATCTTCCTCGCACCTGCCCGCGGCATCGCCGCGGCACGGCTCGCGAGGAGGCTGCGCGAGCTGGTCGCCCGGTAGAGCGCGCTAGAGCTTTTTCGGCGCGCCGAGGCCGAGCCGCTGGTGATCGGCCAGGGTGCAGCGGTTCTGCACGACCGTGATCCCGGCCTGCTCGAGGACCTTCGCGGCGTCGTCGTTCTTGATGCCGAGCTGGAACCACACCACGCGCGGCCGCGGCTTCATCGCGAGGATGTCGTCGAGGTGCGCGGGAATGTGCTCGGGCCTGCGGAACACGTCGACGATGTCGATCGGCTCTCCGATCTCGCACAGCGTCGCACGTACTTTCTCGCCGAACAGCGTCTCCTCCGTGAACTCGGGGTTGACCCCGATCACGCGGTACCCCTCGTCGTGAAGGTATTCGGGGACGTAGAACGCCGCCTTCTCCGGCTCGCGGTGGATCCCGAGCACGGCGACCGTCGGCGACCCGCTCAAGATCTCCCGCAGGCGGGCATCGTTGATGGTGGCCATGCCGCGAGGGTAGCTCGTATCTGCTAGAGAAAAAGGGTGAGCAGGTGTGCACCTGTGCTGGTCGTGATCTCCTCGCTCGGGGCGATCGCGTGCCGCCGTGCTCCCACGCCACGGGAGCGTGCGCTGGCGCTACTGCCGGGAGTGGCTCAGCTCGTCGCCGCTGCGGATGGGCCGGTGCTCGCCGATCCGGTGCTGCGCAAGGCGTTCGACGCGCTCCGCCCGCGGGTCTCCGACCAGCTGGGGTGCGTGATCGATGCCGCACTCGCCGCGGATGCGGTCGCGGTCGCCGGCACGCGGACCACCGGTGCCGTGATCGCGATCGCCGCCGCCTCGCCGCCTCCCGCGTGCCCGGCACTCAGCCGGGTCGCCGACGATCTGTGGGTCGCGACGATCGGCGACGCGACCGTCGCCCCCGCGCGCGAGGCGTCGGTGCTCGCGGTGTCGCGGTGGGCGCGCGCCCGCCGCTATATAGAGGATGCGCCGGTCGCGCTCGCGATCGATCTCGGCGGCGCGCATCTCGTCGCGGCGGCGCAGGTCGCGCCGTTCCAGGCATGGGCGACGCTCGACGCCCCGCCGGCGATCGCGGCGTTCGCGGAAGCGCGACTGCGCGCGCGGCTCGATGGCTGGCGGATCGCGGGCGCGGCACCAGCGGCGAAGGTCCGCGCCGAGCGCGCCGGCGGCCAGCTGGTCGTGCGCGCCGATTCGCTCGATGCCGACGAGCTCGGCAAGCTCGCGCCCGCGCTGCTCGACGATCTCGTCGATCCACCGCCGCCGCCGCGTGCCGCCCCGCGCCTCGAGTGCCCCGATCGCAAGATCGTCGAGCGCTGCACCGGACCGACGTCGTTCGACGTCGTGTCGGTCTCGGGCGCGCTCGCCGAGATGCTGTTCGTGCCGACGACTCCGGTCGCCGCGTCGGGCGCGGTCATCGGGCTGCGCCTCGAGGCCGACCCACCGCTGCTGCTGCGCCGCGGCGACATCGTGCTCGGGATCGACGGCGTCCCGGTGCGCGCGCAGCGGGACCTCGTGCAGCTCGTGGAAGACCGCAGCCGCACCCGCGCGGCGGTCGCGGTACGGCGAGCCGGCGTCGATCTCGTCGTCACGCTCGCCGGGCATATTGAATAGCCAACCCCCCTGGTTCGTTGCATGATGTGCCCCGACTCATGCGCAACCTCCTGCTAGCCGCCGTGGTGGTCGCGGCAACTATCGGTAACCACCCCGCCTTCGCGGAAGACGGGCACGACTTCACGGCCGAGGCGCGCGCGCTGCTGGCGGTCGGAGCGTGCGGTGATATCGCACCGCCGGAGGGCTTCCCGAAGGAGCTGCTCGCGCAGCACTGCGAGGTGATCAAGAAGGCGCAGGACGACTACGTCGCGAACTGGGTGAAGCCGGCGCGCGAGTTCTTCGCAGCGCACGTGCCGAAGGACATCCCGAAGAAGGTCGTCTATCCGTTCGCCGGCGGCGACCTGTCGACCGCGCTCACCGTGTTCCCCGACGCCGACGAGATCACGACGATCTCCCTCGAGCCGGTCGGCGATCCGCGCGATCTCGCCACGCTGCGCGGCACGGAGCTGACCTCGGCGCTCCGGCAGGTCGAGAAGGAGCTGAAGTTCCTCTACCGCGTGAACTTCTCGAACACGCTCAACATGATCGACGCGATGCGCGGCGGCAAGCTGCCGACCGAGCTGATCTTCGCGCTGTCGGCGCTGAAGATTCACGGCTACGAGGTCGTGTCGCTCCGCTACTTCTCGCTGAACGCGGACGGCTCCATCCACTATCTCGACGACGACGATCTCAAGAAGGCCGCCGATCCGGCGAAGGCCGCGGCGCAGAAGCGCAACTGGTTCTTCGCGAACGCCGAGCTGCAGTTCAAGCGCCCGAACGGCCGCGTCCAGGTCTACCGCCACATCCGCGCGAACCTCGGCAACGACGCCAGTCCCGGCATCGGCCCGGGGACGAAGTCCGATCCGCGCGTGATCAAGCACCTCGACTCGAAGGGGCAGGTCGCCGCGATGACGAAGGCGGCGAGCTACCTGCTGTCGTGGGAGTCGTTCTCGATCATCCGCAACTACCTGCTCGAGCACGTCGTGTGGATGGTGTCGGACGCGACCGGCGTCGCGCCGAAGTGGGGCCGCCCCGCGGGCTTCGAGTACGAGACGTACGGCCAGTTCGTCGGCCCGCACATCCAGGCCGGCAACGGCATCTCGAAGGACTGGCGCACCGAGTTCGCCTCGGAGCCCAAGCGCGAGCTCGCGTTCCGGTTCGGCTACTACGACAAGAAGAACGCGAATCACCTCGTGATCATGTCGAAGAAGAAGGGCTGATTCGCTAGCATCGACCCCGCATGGACGGGGTGTGTCCGCGCTGCGGGTGCGCGATCGGACTGGCCGAGGGCAAGCCGGTCGTCACGTGGGGCGGGTCGATCGAGCTGTGGCACGCGAGCTGCTGGGCGACGCGCCACGCGCGCCCGGTCGAGGTCGTCACCGTGATCGCGCCGAGGCTCGGACCGTCGCGGCGCGCGGTCGCCGCCGGGGCCGCGGCGCTGGTCGTCGGCGCGCTCGCCGTCGTCTCGCTCGCGCGCGGCAAGGTCGCGACCGCGTCGGTGGTCGCGCTCGATCCGTTCGAGCGCGAGGACGTCCCGCTCGCCGAGCGCGCGGCCGCCCGCGAGGAGCCGCCGCCGGCGCGCACGCCCGACGAGCGGTTCCCCGTGCCGTACGTCGCCGGCGAGCCGCTCGACGAGCAGTTCCCGTCGCTGCGCGAGTGGGCGCACCCGGTCTCCGACGCTGCCGAGCTCGTGCCGGAGCAGCCGAGCCGGCAGTTCGGCGCCGCGCGCGAGGGCCTCGAGGTGATCCGGCCCGAGTGCGGCGAGGGCCACTGCGGCATCGATCTCGACGGCCCGCGCGGTCAGCCGGTCGTCGCCGTCGCCGACGGCACGGTCGTCCGGGTCGAGCGCCACGAGCGGGGGCTCGACGGGCGCAGCGGCCGCTACGTGCGGATCGAGCACGAGGACGGCACGCTCACCGCGTACATGCACCTCGACGACATCGCCGACGGGCTCGACGTCGGCGCCCACGTCGAGGCGGGCCAGATGATCGGCACGCTCGGCGCGACCGCGGTCTACGCGTCGGCGCCGCACCTGCACTTCAGCCTCGAGATCCCGCGGCATCCCGGCGAGCGCCACGGCGACCACACCGACACCTACTACGTCGATCCGGCGCCGTTCCTCGCCCGCGCGACCGTGGTGCCGCGGCCTCCCAAGCCGGCGCTGTAATACAATCGCCGCGATGGCGACGCGCGACGACTGGATGCGCCGGCTCGGCCCGCTGTACGGCGGCGCGGTCGCGCTGGTCCACTCGACGTCGTGGAAGTGGCCGGTCGAGATCGGCGACGAGTCGCGGTCGTCGGGCTGGATCGTCGCGCTCGGCCTGCCGATCGGCGTGCTCGCGTGGCTCGTCGGTGCGGCCGCGCACGGGCTCGGCCTGCCGCCGGCGATCGGCGCGCTGCTCGCGCTCGCGATGCTGTCGCTCGCGTCGGCCGGGATCACCGAGCGAGGCCTCGCCGAGCGCATCGAGCGGGCCAGCTCCGACACACTGTCCGGGGTCGCGACTTCGAGTCGCGACTCCGGTGCGCGGGCACCCGGCGCGGCGACGATCGTCGCGCTCGTGTTCGACCCGCTCGTGCGCGCGCCGGCGATCGTCACGCTGCCGGCCGACCGCTGGCTCGGCGTGCTCGTCGCGACCGCGGTCGCCGGCCGGTGGGCGGCGGTGTTCCTGCAGGCGCTCGGCGATCCGATCTACGACGTCGAGTCGCCGCGCTCGCTCGTCGCGACGCCGGCGCCGCTGTGGCTCGTCGGCGCGATCTCGATCGCGGTCGGCGCGCTCGAGATCATCGCGCTCGGCAGGCTCGCGCTCGTCGCGCTCGCGCTCGTCGCGGCGTTCGCGTTCGGCCTCGGCCTCGATGCCCAGCGCCGCGACCGCGGGCTGTCCGCGCCGGTCGTCGCGACCGCCGCCGCGGTCGGCGAGCTGGTGGTGCTGCTCGTGGCGACGATCTGAGGGCTTGGCCGCCAAGACGCCGAGTACGCC
>JBLMXA010000633.1:0-5105 GCA_050257515.1 Acidobacteriota bacterium
GAAGAGAAGAATCTTCTTCTGCTGGCTCCGGCTTGGCGCGCTCGGCGCCTTGGCGGTTATTTTTTCCGGCCCCACGCGCTGACGAGCGGCGAGACGGAGACGTCGACGCGGCCGGCGTCGAGGTTCGCGAGGTGCTCGGCGAGCTCTGCCCGGGTCGCGAGGCCGCGCTCGACGAGGCGGTCGCCGACCTGCGCGACCGTCGCGCGCTCGAGCGTCGCACAAGCGGGCAGCGCGAGCGGGAAGTAGGCGTCCGCGCCGACCTCGACGAGCCCGGCCTCGCGCAGCCGGCGCGGCAGCGTGCGGCCGAACGCGAGGTCGGCACCGCGATCGGCGAGCAGCGCGCGAAACGCGACGCGCAGGCGGTTCGCGAGCTCGGCCGCGGCGTCGTGCGCGTCGAGGCACGCGAGCGGCTGGATCGCCGGATCCGCGTCCTCGATCACGAGCCAGCCGCCCGGGCGCAGCGCGCTGGCGAGCTCGCGCAGCGCGGCGTCGCGGGCGGGCACGTGCGTCAGCACGAGGCGCGCGTGGACGAGATCGAGGTCGCGCGCGGGCAGCGGATCCTTGCCGAGCTCGTGGACGCGGACCTCGACGCCGTCGGGCGCGCCGAGCCGCGACACGTCGAGATCGGTCGCGAGCACGTACCCGGCGCGCGCCGCGAGCCAGCGCGCGACCGACGGCCCGCCCGCGCCGACCTCCCAGCACCGCCAGGTGCGCGCGATGCCGAGCGCCTCGAGGTGGCGGAACGTGACCGGATCGAGCAGCTCGCCGAGCGCGCGCAGCCGGGCGTCGGCGGCGTCGTCGCGGTTGGGCAGCGCGTAGCGATCGCCGTCGGTCACGTCTTCGGGCGCGCCGGCAGCAGCACGGTGAACTCGGTGAACACCTCGGGCTGCGAGTCGACCGTGATCAGCCCGCCGTGGAGGTCGATCAGCCCGCGCGCGATGTAGAGGCCGAGGCCGGCGCTGTCGGGGCCCGCCGAGGTGTGGTGCTTGGCCGGCTTGCTGTGCATGAACGGATCGAAGATGTGCTGGCGATCCTCCTCGGAGATGCCGACGCCGTTGTCGCGCACGCGCAGGCGCTGCCAGCCACCCGGATAGGTCTCGCGCGGCGCCTCGTCGACGCACAGCGTGATCTCGCCCGACTCCGGCGTGTAGCGGATCGCGTTCGACACCAGGTTGACGACGATCTGGTGCAGCTTGTCGCGATCGGCATCGATCGCCTCGAGCGGCGAGATCGCGGTCTCGATCTTCTGGTTGCGCGCCTGCGCGAGCGGCAGCAGCTCGGTGACGACGTCGCGCACGACCTCGCCGAGGTCGACCGCCTCGCGGCGCAGCACCATCTTGCCGAACTCGATCAGCGACACCGCGAGCATGTCGTCGACGAGCCGCTTCAGGCGGTGCGCGTTGCGCCGCACGGAGCTCATCGGCCGCTGCAGCATCGGCGGTAGCTCGCCGAACCGGCCCTCGGAGAACAGATCGAGGTAGCCGACGATGCTCGTCAGCGGCGTGCGTAGCTCGTGCGCCGCGATAGAGATGAACTCGGTCTTGATCCGGCTCTGCTTCTCGAGCTCGACGTTCTTCGAGCGCAGCTGCGCCTCGCTCTCGGCGAGCGCGCGCGTGCGCTGGCGGACGATCTGATCGAGGTTGGCGCGCAGCGCGCGGAACTCGGCGCGCGCGGCCTCGACCTCGCGCGTGCGCTCCTCGAGCACGTGGCCGAGGCGGACCGCCGCGTCGAACAGCTCCGCCTGCGTCGGCGGCGTCGCGCCGGCGCGCTCGAGGCGCGCGATCAGCACGTCGATCGTCCGCTGCGCGGCACCGAGCTCGGCCTCGAGCTCCGCGATCCTCTCGTCGCGCGTCTTCGTCACCGCGGCGCCGCGCCGATCGCGAGACCGGTCAAGGTGTGGTTGACGAGCAGCATGCCCGTCTGCTCGCCGTAGCTCTGGAACCCGGTCGTCGGGTACGCGGCGTACGTGCGCGCGAGCTCGTCGGTCAGCCCGCGCGAGGCGGCCTCCCAGTGGCGGCCGATGCACGAGAACGCGAGCAGCGCGGCGAGCTCGCCGCCCACGCGGTCGAGCGCCTCGTCGAGATCGCGGCGGGTGCGGCCGATCAGATCGCCGGGCCGCATCAGCTGCAGCACGTGCCCGACCTCGACCGCGCTCGCGAGCTGGATGCGCGGACCGTCGAGCCGCGTGATCGAGCGGACGTACGGCGCACCGCCGACGAACCGCGCGAGCGACACCTGCGACGGCTGGCGATCGTCGAGCGTCTCGCCGAGCTGCGCGACCATCGCGCGGAGCCGCTCGGCGGCGGGCCGGCCGTCGAGCTCGTCGACGACGCGCCCCGAGGCCGCCGTCACCACGGTCTTGAGCTCGGTCGCCACGAGGTGCGACGACGCGACGACGTGATACGGGTGCGCGCTGTCGAGCACGATCACGATGCCGGCGTCGCTGATCGCCTCGCCGAGCGCCCACACGAAGCTGCGCCGGGTCGAGCCGAGCTCGGTCGCCGCCGAGCCACCGACGACGCGGATCTGCGGCGCCGCGGCGGCCGAACCGATGCAGAACGCCTCCTCGTGACCGCAGCTGCCGTCGACGAACGCGAGCGCGACGTGGCGCGACGGATCGAGCGTCTCGGGGGTGGCGCCGAGCGCGCCGGCGGCCCGGCTGACGGCATCGCGGCTGCGCGCGAGCGGCGACTTCGACAGCTCGGGCGCGATGCCGATGCCGACGCGCAGCCAGTCGCCGTAGAAGCCGAGAGCGGCGGCGGTGGCATCGGACGCCGCGGACACGACGCCGATCGTCGTGCAGCCGGCGACCGGCGCCGGCGACAGCGCGCGCTGCAACTCGTGCGCGAGCCGCGCCGGCTCGATCCGCCAGTCGGCGAACACGCACGCGAAGCGCAAGCTGGGATCGGCGAGGCCGCGCGCGAGCTCGCGCGCGACGACCTCGGCATCGAGGCTCGACGAGCTGACGTTTCGCGCGATCATGGCGCGCACTATAGCGCCGAAAAGTTGCCCCGCCTCGGCCCATGCCGCTTCGATAAGGGCATGGAGAAGACGTGCAGCGCGTGTGGGCAGGTGTTCCGCCCGGCGTTCGTGTTCCAGATCGCAGTCACCGCCGATGGGCAGAAGAGCCACTACTGCTCGCTCGAGTGCCGCAAGAGCGGGCTCGGCGACGAGGCCTTCCGGGCCAAGCGCGCGCGCCGCATCGCGATCCTCAACCAGAAGGGCGGCACCGGCAAGACGACCACCGCGGTCAACCTCGCGGCCGGGCTGGCCGAGCGAGAGCACGAGACGCTGCTCATCGACACCGACGCGCAGGGCAACGTCGGCGTGTCGCTCGGCGTCGCCGGCGAGAAGTCGCTCTATCACGTGCTGGTCGAGAGCGCCGATCCGACCGAGGTCGCGGTCCCGGTGCGCCAGCACCTCGACGTCATCACCTCCGACGCGACGCTCGCCGCCGCCGAGATCTGGCTCGCCCGCCAGAACCCCGAGCAACGGTCGCGGATCCTGACGAAGCGCCTCAACATGATGGCGATCTCGCGCCGCTACGATCACGTGATCATCGACTGCGGCCCGTCGCTGAATCTCTTGAACCAGAACGCGCTGTCCTACGTCGACGAGGTCGTCATCCCGGTGACGTGCGACTACCTCGCGCTCGTCGGCGTCAAGCAGGTGCTGCGCACGATCAAGGACGTCGAGCGCCACCTGTCGCACGCGGTGCGCGTGTCCGCGGTGCTGCCGACGTTCTACGACGGCCGCACGCGGCTCGCGCGCGAGGTGCTCGAGACGCTGCAGGGTCACTTCAAGACGAAGTGCCTCGAGCCGATCCGGCTCAACACGCGCCTCGCCGAGGCGCCGAGCCACAAGAAGACGATCTTCGAGTACGCGCCGATCTCCCACGGCGCCGCCGACTACAACCGCGTCTGCGACTGGGTGCTGGCCAGCGCGGCCAGCGTCGAGACGCAGCCCAACCTCCAGCCTTCCGCCGAGGTCGCATGAAAGACGAGAAGCTCATGGCCCACGATCCGTTGAGTGACGCGGACGCGATCCTCAGCGAGGAGTACTACGGTCGCCGCACGACGACCGGCAACGCCGCCGCGGCCGCGCCCAAGCGCGCGAAGCTGCCGCGGCCGACGCACTACAAGGTGATCTGCATCTCGATGTACACCCGCGACCTCGAGGACCTCGACGCGAAGGTCGCCGAGCTCAAGCGCCGCGGCTGGACCAAGGCGAACAAGTCGCAGCTGATCCGGCTCGCGCTGTCGCAGATCGACATCGACAAGCTGCCGACGCCACGGCAGTGAGCTAGAAGCCCTTCGCGATCCCGAACGTCAGCGTGTGGAAGATGTCCGTGCGCGTGACGTCGTTGCCGGTGTGGCCGCGCATCGAGGTCGACAGCGGCTTGCCGAAATCGTAGCTGCCGTAGTTGAGGTCATACATGCCCTGCAGGTCGAGGTCCTTCTTCCACTTGTAGCGGAACACGCCTTCGAGGCAGACGAGCTTGGCGCTCGGCGACGCGCCGTCCTCGAGCGCCTTGGTCTGCGTGATGCTCGCGCCGAACAGCACGGCGTCGAGCGCGACCTTGAGCCCGATCTTGTCGGTGAGCTTCGGGATCGCGAGCGCGGCGCCGAGCGTCGGCGCGTAGAGGTTCTCCGACGGGATCAGCGCCGGGTTCTGCTTCGGATCGGTGTAGTTCGTGACGTTGACCTGGAAGCCCTCGTAGCGGAGGCCGAGCCGGCCGAACAGCATCATGCCGTTCTTCTTGTGCAGGTCGTAGCCGTACAGCGCGCGCGCGTTGATGTTGTGGATCGAGATCCCGGTGTCCGTCATGTTGTAGTGGATGCCGGGGATCGCGCGCGCGTAGTCGTACGCGAGCTCGGCGCCGACGACCGCGTTCTTGCCGTACGGGTACGTGATCTCGCCGCCGAGCGCGAGCGACAGCGCCGACGTGCCGAGGTTGTAGTTGTCGACGTTGAACGTCGTGCCGCTGTTCATCAGCGTGCTGCCGGCGGTGCGCATGCCCTGCTGCAGGAACATCACGCCGAGCCGCGCGTGGACATCGATCGCGCGCTTGTGCGGGTTGCCGCCGCCCTCGCCGTCGCTGCCGG
>JBLMXA010000634.1:0-2990 GCA_050257515.1 Acidobacteriota bacterium
CGGCGAGACGTAGTTGAGGCGGTCGGTGTACGGGAACACCTGCGTGTACGTCGCGTACTCGCTCTCCTTCTCGAAGCAGCGGTGCAGGTACCCCGGCTGGACGTCGCCCTTGACGATCTTCTCGCCGTCGACGGTGAGCACGATGCGCACGGTGCCGTGCATCGCCGGGTGCGACGGCCCCATGTTGACCGTCATCAGATCCGGCGGCAGCTCCTGCTCCTCGTCCGAGAGGTCCTGGACGTCCTTGCGGCCGAGCACGAGCTGGCGAAGCGATTCTGTATCCGGCATGGCTACTTCCGCTCCTCGGGCCTGGGCACCGCCACCGGCAGGTCATCGCGCCGCACCAGCGGCTGGCGCTTCTCCTTGGGGTAGTCCTTGCGCAGCGGGTACCCGACGAACTCCTCGTACAGGTAGATCCGGCGCAGGTCGGGGTGGCCGTCGAAGCGGATCCCGTACATGTCGAACGTCTCGCGCTCCTGCCAGTTGAACGCCGGCCACAGCTCGGCGAGCGACGGCAGCCGAGGATCGTGCTCGGGCAGCTCGATCTCGAGGCGGAGGCGGTGGCGGTGCGCGAGCGAGCGCAGCTGGTAGCACACCGTGAACCGCGGCTTGTCCTCGGTCCAGTGCTCGCTCGGCGGCCGGCCGGCCGGGTGCCAGTCGAGCCAGTCGATGCAGGTGACGAACACCGGCGAGTCGAACGCCATCGCCGGATCGTCGCGCAGCCAGCGCGCGACCTCGACGAGGCTCTCGCGCTTGATCCACGCGATCTCGTCGCCGTGCGCCGACCCGGTGCGGACGACGGCGCTGCCGTGCTTGGCCGTGAGCGCGTCGAGGACCTTCTGCGACATCTGCGATTCCCTTTCAGTCCTCGGTCGAAGCTTCGACGATCTGCTCGTGCTTCGCGCGCACCTGGCTGTGGCCGCGGCCGGCCTGCACGCGGTCCATCAGCACGATCAGCGCGTCGAGCACCTGCTCGGGGCGCGGCGGGCAGCCGGGGATGTAGACGTCGACCGGGATGACCTGATCGCAGCCCGGCATCGCGTGATAGTTCTGGTAGAAGCCGCCGGTCGACGCGCACACGCCGAACGCGATCACCCACTTGGGCTCGGCCATCTGGTCGAAGATGCGCTTGAGCGCGGGGCCCTGCTTCTCGGTGATCGTACCGACGACCATCAGCAGGTCGCTCTGGCGCGGCGAGAACCGCGGGAACTCGGCGCCGAAGCGCGCGATGTCGTACTTCGGTGCCGCGACCGACATGAACTCCATGCCGCAGCACGCGGTCACGAACGGGTAGGTGAACAGCGAGAACTTGCGTCCCCAGTTGCTCGCCTTGTCGACCGGCGACTGCTTGAACATCTTCGCCCACGCGGCGGCGTCGGCGAGGCGTGTGGTGGCGAGCTCTACTCCCATCCGATCGCCTTCTTTCTCCAGACGTAAGCGAGGGCTACCACGAGGATCGCGACGAAGACGAGCATCTCGACGAAGCCGAAGATGCTGACGACGACGATCGGCACGCCGTTCGCGGTGGCGGCGGTCGCGTGCGACAGCTTCTCGTAGAGGATCGCCCACGGGTACATGAACGCTGCTTCGATGTCGAAGACGAGGAAAAGGATGGCGACCTGGTAGAACCTCACGGAGTAGCGTCCGCGCGGCGAACCGATCGGCTCGGAGCCGCACTCGAACGGCTTGAGCTTCTCGGGGTTGGTCGCTTTCGGGCCCACGAGCACCGCGAGCGCGGTGAACAGGCCGCAGAAGCCGAGCGCGAGCAAGATGCCCACGCCGGCCGGTAAATAAGCCTGTAGCTGCAAAGCGGCGCCAGTATATGTCCGGCGGCAACGCGGTCAACGCGACGTGGGGTGTTTTTCATTGAGCGATCGGGACCTTAGTCGCGCTACGATGATCCCGTGCGGACGTGGTTGTTGCTCGTGCTGGCCGGCTGCGGGTTCCAGCACGGCAGCGCGGGGCAGCAGCTCTCGGACGGTGCGCGCGACGGCTCCGCCGACGCCCCTGCGGACGCGAAGGGCTCGGGGTCCGACGCGAAGGTGTTCATGGATGCCGCGACGCCGAGCGCGATCACGTTCGTCCAGGGCCACGGCGTCGCGACCGGGCTCAACGCCGCGTCGATCAGCGACACGTTCCCACTCCCGCAGCACGCGCTCGACCTGAACGTCGTCGTCGTGAGCTGGACCGGCGTCGCCGCGTCGGTGACCGGCGTCTCCGACGGCGCCGGAAACACGTACACGCGGATCGGCTCGGCGTTCAGCCAGAGCACCGAGAAGATGGACGTCTGGTACGCGAAGGACATCCTCGCGCTCGCGACGAACACCACGGTGACCGCGACGTTCGACGCGACGGTCGCAGCGCCGGAGCTGCGCCTGCTCGAGTACGCCGGGCTGTCGACCACCGCGCCGTTCGACACGACGAACCAGGGCCAGGCCAGCGGCAGCAGGACGATGACGACCGGCGCGGCGACGACGACGCATGCCTACGATCTGCTGATCGGCTGCGAGACCTCGACCGACACGGTCAAGAACCTCGGCACCGGCTACACGCTGCGGGTCACCGCCGGCGGCGACATCGTCGAGGACCGCATCGTGACGATGACCGGCTCGTACACCGCCGACGCGACGCTCTACAACAACGCCGACTGGATGATGCGGATCGTCGCGTTCGAAGGCGTACCGTAGCGTTACAGGTTCGCCTGCGCGTTGCGCAGCGCCTCTTCGAGCGCGGCGATCATCTGATCGTTGGTGTCGACGAGGTAGATCGTCTCGGGGCACGGCCGGCGGTGCGCGCGGATCTCCTCGACGATCGCGCGGGCGGCCTCGTCGATCGGCACGCTGCCGAGGTCGGTGCCGATGCCCGGGATCGCGATCACCTTGAGCGAGTTGCGGTCGGCGGCGATCAGCGCCGCGCGCGCCGCGCGCCGCACGTTCTCCGCGCCGATCGTCATGCCCGGCTCTTCCATCGTCGGCACGTGGATGACGTGC
>JBLMXA010000635.1:0-5524 GCA_050257515.1 Acidobacteriota bacterium
ACCGCAGCATCGACGGATCCCTGAGGATTCGTCGGTGCCTTGCCGGCGCAGGCGGTGACGACAAGCAGAAGAAGCAGTTTGCGCATGGGACCCCGCGTCTCAGAGATCAACGTCCGTGCCAGCCTAACAGGTGAAAACTGCGCTGAATGTGCAGACTTCCATGGGGGTGAACGCCCCGCCGGTGGGACCTGCCGCCCCAAGGGTGGGGTTGCCACGATCAGACCCCTTTACTAAGGTGCGCCATGCTCGAGGACCAACTCAAGGAGGCGCTGACCTTCGACGATGTCTTGCTGGTCCCGGCGTACAGCGAGGTGATCCCGCGCGATGTGGATGTCACCACGCACCTGACGCCGGCGATTCGCTTGCGGATGCCGCTCGTCAGCTCCGCGATGGACACCGTCACCGAGGCCGCCACCGCGATCCGGATGGCGCGCGAGGGTGGCATCGGCTTCATCCACAAGAACCTGTCGATCGAGGAGCACGCGCGCGAGGTGCTGCGCGTGAAGAAGGCGCAGTCGGGCATCGTCGTCGACCCGCTGACGATCGCGCCGTCGCGCACGCTCGAGGAGGCGCTCGCGATCATGCGCCACCACCGGATCAGCGGCTTGCCCGTCGTCGACGCCGAGCGGCGCCCCGTCGGCATCCTCACGAACCGCGACGTCCGGTTCGAGAAGCGCCTCGCGCTGCAGGTCGGCGAGGTGATGACCAAGAACCCGGTGACCGTGAAGGACGGCGTCTCGATCGACGAGGCGAAGGACCTGCTGCACAAGCACCGCATCGAGAAGCTGCTGGTCGTCGATGCGGCCGGCAAGCTCAAGGGCCTCATCACGATCCGGGACATCGAGCAGGCCGAGATGCACCCGACCGCCGCGGTCGACGAGCTCGGCCGCCTGCGTGTCGGCGCCGCGGTCGGCGTCGGCGGTGATCGCGACGCGCGCATCGAGGCGCTGGTCGCCGCCGGATGCGACGTGATCTGCATCGACACCGCGCACGGCCACTCCGCGGGCGTGCTCGAGTCGGTGAAAGCGACGCGCAAGAAGTTCCCGAAGATCCAGCTCGTCGCCGGCAACGTCGCGACCGCCGAGGCGACGAAGGCGCTGATCGAGTGCGGCGTCAACGCGGTCAAGGTCGGCGTCGGCCCCGGCTCGATCTGCACGACGCGGATCGTCGCCGGCGTCGGCGTGCCGCAGCTCACCGCGATCTCCGACGCGGTCGCCGCGGCGAAGGGCTCGGGCGTCGCGATCATCGCCGACGGCGGCATCAAGTACTCCGGCGACGTCGCGAAGGCGCTCGCCGCGGGCGCCGACACCGTGATGATCGGCTCGCTGTTCGCGGGCACCGACGAGGCGCCCGGCGAGATGATCCTGATGGCCGGCCGCTCGTACAAGTCGTACCGCGGCATGGGCTCGCTCGGCGCGATGAAGGAAGGCAGCAAGGATCGCTACTTCCAGGGCGACGTCGAGACGCCGCAGAAGCTCGTGCCCGAGGGCATCGAGGGCCGCGTGCCGTACAAGGGCCCGCTGCGCGAGTCGATCTACCAGCTCGTCGGCGGCCTGCGCGCCGCGATGGGCTACGTCGGCTGCGCGACGATCGGCGAGCTGCACGCGAAGGCGCGGTTCGTGCGGATCTCGTCGCAGGGCCTGCGCGAGAGCCACGTCCACGACGTGATCATCACCAAGGAAGCTCCGAACTACCGGGTGGAGTAGAGAGATGGCTCACCAGCTCGTCGTCGTCCTCGATTTCGGATCGCAGTACACGCAGCTGATCGCGCGCCGCATCCGCGAGCAGTCGGTGTACTGCGAGATCCATCCGTACACCGCGGCCAAGGACGTCGCGCGGATGACGCCGAAGCCGATCGGCATCGTGCTGTCCGGCGGGCCGAACTCGGTCTACGACGAGGGCGCGCCGCTCGTGTCGCCCGAGCTGTACGAGCTCGGCATCCCGATCCTCGGCATCTGCTACGGCGCGCAGCTGACCGCGAAGCTGCTCGGCGGCAAGGTCCGCGCGGCGGACAAGCGCGAGTACGGCCGCGCCATCGTGCGCGTCAAGCACGGCGGCGACGGCGTGTTTCGCAGCGTGAAGGCGGGCGAGGAGCTGAACGTGTGGGCGAGCCACGGCGATCACGTCGACGCGCTGCCGCCGGGCTTCATCCACACCGCGGAGAGCGACAACTGCGCGATGTCGGGGTTTTCGAACGCGCCGAAGAAGATCCACTGCGTGCAGTTTCACCCCGAGGTCGTCCACACGCCGCGCGGCGCCGAGCTGCTCGGCAACTTCCTGTTCGGCGTGTGCGGCGCCGCCGGCGACTGGTCGATGGCGAGCTTCGTCGACGAGGCGGTGTCCCGGATCCGCGCGCAGGTCGGCGAGGACGGCCGCGTGATCTGCGGGCTGTCGGGCGGCGTCGACTCGAGCGTCGCGGCGGCGCTCATCCACAAGGCCATCGGCGAGCGGCTCACGTGCATCTTCGTCGACAACGGCGTGCTGCGCAAAGGCGAGCGCGAACAGGTCGCCGCGATCTTTCGCGATCACTTCCACGTCGATCTGCGGGTGATCGACGCCGAGCAGCGGTTCCTCGACCGGCTCGCCGACGTCACCGATCCCGAGAAGAAGCGCAAGATCATCGGCAACGAGTTCATCGCGGTGTTCGAGGAGCAGGCCAAGACCATCCAGCACGCGAAGTTCCTGGCGCAGGGCACGCTGTACCCCGACGTGATCGAGAGCGTGTCGTTCAAGGGGCCGAGCCACACGATCAAGAGCCACCACAACGTCGGCGGGCTGCCCGAGCGCATGCACTTGAAGCTCGTCGAGCCGCTGCGCGAGCTGTTCAAGGACGAGGTCCGCCAGCTCGGCCTCGAGCTCGGCCTGCCGCGCCACATGGTGTGGCGGCAGCCGTTCCCCGGCCCGGGGCTGGCCGTGCGCTGTCTCGGCAACCTGACGCGCGCGCGGCTCGACGTGCTGCGCGCCGCCGACGCGATCATCGAGGAGGAGATCCGCGCGGCGGGCCTCTACGAGTCGATCTGGCAGAGCTTCGGCGTGCTGCTGCCGGTGCGCTCGGTCGGCGTGATGGGCGACGCGCGCACGTACGAGGAGGCGCTCGCGGTGCGCGCCGTGCACTCGCGCGACGGCATGACCGCCGACTGGGTGCAGCTGCCCTACGACGTGCTGGCGCGGATCAGCTCGCGCGTGATCAACGAGGTGCGCGGCATCAACCGCGTCGTCTACGACATCACGAGCAAGCCGCCGGGCACGATCGAGTGGGAGTGAGCTCGAGTCGCCAGGCTACTCCTCGATCATCCCTTCGCGGGTCCACGCCCCGGCGAGCCGCTTGCCGAGCTTGTTCATCGCCGCCTGCCACGCCCGGTCGGCCTTCGCGTCGAAGCGGCCGTCGAGCGTGATCCGCGTGCACACCTGGCTGCCGGCGACGTACGGCTGCAGCTCGCCATCGTCGAGCGGAGTGCCTGCGGGCAGAGCGTGCGCGACGGTGGCCGCGCCGAGCGCGTCGAGCGACAGCAGCACGTCGCCCTGGCAGTCGTCGACGAGATCGCGACCGTGCACGCGCGGCAACACGCCACACGCGAACGCGGCGTCGAACGTGTGCAGCCCCGTGATGTGGAAGTGCGTGCGCTCCGTCGGCTGCGGGTGCTTGCTGCAGTAGGCGCGCTTCGCGTTCGGCCCCGCGATGCGCGTGTCGAGCGACGTGAACGTCGCGCCCCACGGCGGCTGCTCGTGGGCCTCGTCGATCGGACAGAACACGAACGCGGTCGCCGACAGCACGGCCGGCGGGTTCTCGACCTCGGTCTCGAAGTGCCAGATCGCGTGCCAGCCGTGACCGGTGCCGCGCGCGAGCTTCGGAGGATGATCGACGCGCGCGCCGCGGTGACCCGGCGAGTCCCACACGACCTCGGGCACGCACTTGCGCGGGTCGAGCCCTTCGGCGGTCCACAGATCGACGTCGCCGGCGAGCGTGGTGCCGTCGTAGCCGGTGAGCTCGAGCCCGGCGAACGTGTCGGCGACCCACGTCGGCTCGGGCACGCTCGCGGCCCAGAACGCGCGGATGTGGCCCGACTTCGACGTCGAGAACGGGCCGACCGTGAACGCCTGCCACGCCGCGACCGCCGCGATCAGCCAGCCATCCATGGCATGACGCTAGCGCGAGAGGCATCATGGGGCCATGCAAGACGAGGGCGTGCCCGAGCTGCGCAGCAAGGCCGGCGTGAGGGTCGCGATCGCGGCGGGCGTCGTCACCGCGATCGCGGTGGCCGTCGCGGTCGCGTGGGTCCTGTTCGGCAAGAACTACAACCACTCGCCGAGCGTGATCGAGAAGCGCGAGCTCGCCGACGAGGTGTGCCCGAAGGTCACGGTCTCGCACTTCTACAAGCTCGAGAAGGACGGCAAGACGTCGTGGCTGCTCGGCACGCGCCACGCCGGCGTGTCGCTCGCGAAGTACCCTCCGGGGGTTGGCGACGCGTTTCGCGCCGCGCGCGTCGCGGTGTTCGAGTCGAACATGGCCGACAAGCAGCTGCCGAGCGAGGACGTCGCCGCGGCGCTCGGCCCCGACGACTGGGCGAAGTACGAGAAGCTCGTCGGCAGCGAGGTCGCGGCGAAGGTCCGCGACAAGGGCGTGCAGCTCGCGGCGACCGCGCTCGCGGTGCTCTACGAGGATCGGTCGCAGACGCTCGACAAGGAGCTGCAGCAGGCCGCGCGCGACGCGCACAAGCAGGTGGTCGCGCTCGAGGATCAGGGCACGAGCGATCACCTCGCCGAGACCTACGTCGGCATCGACACGCTGCGCAAGGCGCTCGCTCAGATCCCTCGCCGCGAGCTGCTGAAGAGCGAGACCGCGCGCACGCTGCACGAGTACTGCGCCACGGGCCAGCGCAGCGACGGCAGCGCCTTCGACAAGGTGACGAACGCGCGCACCCGCGCGTGGGTCGACAAGCTCGTGCCGCTGCTCGAGCAGGGCGGCGTGTTCGTCGCGGTCGGCGTCGATCACGTCGATCGCGGCACGCTCGATCTCGGCAACCTGCTCGCGCAGCGCGGCTTCGTCGTGACGCGGGTGCCGTGAAGACGCTCGCGCTGGTGCTCGCGTGGTGCGCGACGGCGGCTGCCGACGCGCGCGTCGACTGGGGGCAGGGCCTCGTGCTCGCCGACGGCGTCAGCGTCGCCGACCGTCACGCGCCGAGCCCCGCGGTCGCGCGCGGCACGGCGCGGCGGGTCGCCGAGGACCTCGCGAAGAAGGCGATCGCCGCCGAGCTGCCTTCGCTGCCGCTCGCCGGCGGCGGCAAGGTCGGCGACAAGCTGAACAAGCCGCAGCTCGCCGAGGTCGTCGCGCGCGCGTTCGCGGTCGCCGCCGAGCCCGAGACCGACGGCGGCTGGAACGTGACGATGGCGGTGCCGATCGAGGCCGTGCGCCAGGCGATCGCGGGGCCGCGGGCGCTGCCGGCGTCCGGCGACACGGGGCCCGCCGTCGTGAGCGTCGAGGGTGCCGCCGCGACGCCGGCGGTCGGCTGGAAGATCGGCGGGG
>JBLMXA010000636.1:0-7202 GCA_050257515.1 Acidobacteriota bacterium
ACGTGACGATGCCCCTCGCCTTGCCCTCGCCGTTCTCCAGCACGATCTCTCGCGCGCCCTTGACCTTGCCGTCCTCGCCGGTCTTTGCGTCCTGCGAGACGTTGGCAGCACACGAGACCGCCGCGATCAGAAATACGATCGGCGGCCACGCCGATTTCCCGAACATAACTGTGAGTTTAAGCCGGCGACGGAGCGCGTTCAAGCCGCGCCGTCGACGATCACGGCATCAGGACGACGCTGCCCGAGCCCTTGATCTGATCCGGCGTCGCCGCGACCACGGCGGTGCACGTGCGCTCGTTGCACGCCGACAGCGTGAACCCGCCGGTCGCGACGCCGTTGACCTTGCCCTTCATGCCAGCCTGCGCCGGCGGCTGCGACGACGTGCCACGCCCGACCGTGATCTGCGTACCGCCGGAGACGACCGAGATGTTGATGATGCGCGCGTTGATCGTGGTCGCGACCGGCGGCGGCGGCGGCTTGGGCTCGGTGTGCCTGTGCTTCGTCCTGACGACGACCACGGGCGTCGTCGACGGTGGCTTGTAGCCCTTCGGCGTATCGTCGGTGATCGGCACCATCGGCAGCTGCGACGGGAACGCGACGAGCGCGGGGAAGTCGCTCTTGCCGACGGTCGGCGGCGTCGGGTGCACGTTGACGTGCAGCGTGTAATCCGCGGTATCGAGCCGGCTCTGCAGGTAGAGGTGGATGAGGTAGTGGCCGGGCGCGAGGTTCTTGGCCTGGAGCGTCTTCTTCTCCTCGCCCTGCTGGTCACCCTCTTCCTGGTCCTTGCGGATGACCTTGCGGAAGCCGGGATCGAGCATCTCGACGCCGAGATCGAAGTTGTCGTTCACCTCGTCGCCCGGGCCGTTGATGTCGACCAGCAGATCGACGTCCGCCTGCACGACCAGCTCGAGGTCGTACCAGGCGGCGCGGTGCATGTCGGGATACGACAGATCGCCCTTGGCCTTCGCCTGGTTCTGGTCGTCGAGCTTGAGCGTGCGCGCCTTCTTCCAGGGCTTGGCCTTGTCGCTCTTGTAGCCGTTGTGTTGGGGGATCTCCGGTCCGCCGCACGCGACCGCGGCGCAGAGCAGGAGCAGTGCCATCCGTCCCATGGCGGTGACGATAACACGGGCTTGGCACCGGTCGAGCGCGGTGGCATATGGTCCGCGTGCGCCTCGCGCTCGTGCTGCTAGTCGCCGCCTGTCATGGCGAGGTCGCGGGCGGCTCCGCCAACGGCGCCGAGGTGTTCCACGGGGCGTGCGCGACGTGCCACGGCCCGCGGGGCAAGCCGAGCCAGGTGATGCTCGAGCGGCTGAACGTCCGCGATCTGACGTCGCCGGAGTTCCGCAAGCGCGTGACGCCGGCGCTCGTCGAGGCGCAGGTGCGCGGCGGCTCGAAGAACAAGCTGATGCCGTCGTTCGAGGGTGCGCTGTCCGACGCGCAGATCGAGGCGGTCGCGGCCTACGTCGCACAGCCGAAGTTCCCCGGGCAGTAGCGGCAGCGAGCTGCTAGATTTTTGGGCATGCGGCTGCTCGATACGGTGCCTGCTCGCGGCTCGTGGATCGCGGTGTGCGCGCTCGTCGCGGCGAGCGCGTGGCCGTCGTCGTCGTCGTCGCCGCCACCACCGCCGCCGCCGATCATCGTCTCGGTGCCGCCGAAGGTCGATCCGCCGCCGGTGCGCGAGCCGCGCGCGCCGACCGCCGCCGACCTCGCGCGCGATCGCAAGCTGACCCGCGCGACGCTCGTCACGTCGGAGGGCACGCTGCACTGCCGGCTGTTCGCCGACCGCGCGCCGCTCACGGTCGCCAACTTCGTCGGCCTCGCGACCGGCGAGCAGCCGTGGCGCGATCCCGAGACCGGCGAGCTGCGGACGCGGCCGTTCTACGACGGGCTGACGTTCCACCGCGTGATCCCCGGTTTCATCATCCAGGGCGGCGATCCGGTGGGGAACGGCACCGGAGGCCCCGGGTACCAGCTCGCCGACGAGCTCGACGCGTCGCAGGCGTTCGAGCCCGGCACGCTCGCGATGGCGAACCGCGGGCCGAACACCGCCGGCTCGCAGTTCTTCATCATGGACGGCACCGCCGACTGGCTGCGCGGCCATCACACGATCTTCGGCCACTGCGACGAGCTCGACGTGATCCACCGGATCGCGTCGGTCAAGCGCAGCTCGTTCGATCGCCCGGTCGATCCGGTGACGATCGAGCACGTCACGATCGAGTGAGCGCCTCGGCGAGCTCGGCGCGCACGCCGGGGTCGTCGTCGGTGTGGGCGGCGAGCACGTCGTGCGCCCCGAGCCGGCCGAGCGCCCACGCCGCGTGCGCGCGCACGAGCGGCGATCGGTGCGCGAGCAGCCGCGCGAGCGCGGGGATCGCGTCGGGCGAGCCGGTGTTGCCGAGCGCGACGGCGACGTTGCGCAGCAGCACCTCGCGCGACACGCGGCGCATCGCGGTGCGGCGGACGAGCTGGCGCAGCTGGTTCGCGCCCTTGCCGGCGAGCGCGATCAGATCGGGCAGCGCGTGCTCGAGCGAGCGCGGCGCGAGCAGCGGATCGGCGGGGTCGCCTTCCCCCGCGTTGAACGGGCACACCTCCTGGCACACGTCGCAGCCGAACACCCACGTGCCGACGAGCGCGCGCAGCTCGCGCGGGATCGCGCCCTGGTGCTCGATCGTCAGGTACGAGATGCAGCGGCGCGCGTCGAGCACGTAGGCATCCGCGAACGCGCGGGTCGGGCACGCGTCGAGGCACGCGTGGCACGAGCCGCAGCGCGGCTTCGGCGGCTGCTCGGGCGCGGTCGCCGCCAGCTCGGCGTCGACGACCAGCTCGCCGAGCAGCACGTAGCTGCCGAGCCCCGGCGCGATCAGGAGCGTGTTCTTCGCGACGAACCCGAGGCCGCCGCGCTCGGCCCACTCGCGCTCGAGCACCGGCGCCGAGTCGACGCAGGGCCGCGACGCGACCGGCCGCCCGAGCTCGCGCGCGAGCCGGTCGGCGAGCGCGACCAGCGTGTCGCGCATCACGAGGTGATAGTCCTCGCCGCGCGCGTAGCGCGCGATCTTGCCGCGCACGAGCGCGGCGCGTGGCACCGGATCCATGCGCTCGTACGCGAGCGCGACGACGATCAGCGCGCGCGCCCCGGCGAGCAGCGCGCGCAGGTCGCCGCGCGGCGCCACGTGCTCGGGCGCCGCGAGGTACGCCATCTCGCCGTGCATGCCGGCCGCGAGCCAGCTCGTGTACAGCTCGTGGCGCCGCGGCGGCTCGATCGGCACGATCGCGGCGCGGTGGAAGCCCAGCTCGCGCGCGATCTCGATCAAGCTCACCGCGAGCCCTCGCGATCGTCGTCGGCGGGCTCGTCCGCGAACCACACGTCGTCGTAGGGCACCGCGCAGTCGCGCTCGCGCGGCTGCGGGTACGTGACGCGCTCGCCGCGGTACGTGCGGACCACGACCTCGCGGTCGTCGATCGACTCGATGTAGTCCGGCACGATCGGCACCTTGCCGCCGCCGCCCGGCGCGTCGAGCACGAGCATCGGCACGGCCATGCCGTTCAGCCAGCCGCGCAGGCCGCGGTACAGCTCCTGCGCGGTCTCGACCGGCGTGCGCAGGTGATCGGTGCCGATCACGGTGTCGCCCTGGAACAGGTAGTAGGGACGCACGCGCGCGCGCAACAGGCCGCGCATCAGCGCGCGCAGCGAGCGCACGGACGAGTTCACGCCGCGCAGCAGCACGGTCTGGTTGCCGACCGGGATGCCGGCGTCGACCAGCCGCTCGCACGCGGTGCGCGCGTCGGCCGTCAGCTCCTTGACGTGGTTGAAGTGCGTGTTGACGAACAGCGGGTGGTGCGCGCGCAGCGCGGCGACCAGCTCGTCGTCGATGCGCATCGGGCACACGACCGGCAGCCGGGTGCCGATCCGGATCGTCTCGACGTGGCGGATCTGGCGCAGCCGCGTCAGCAGATAGGCGAGCCGGCGCGTCGACAGCAGCAGCGGATCGCCGCCCGACAGCAGCACGTCGCGCACGCGCGGCGTGCGCGCGATGTAGTCGAGCCCGGCCTCGAGGTCGGCGGTCGTCGGCGGCTCGTCACCGCCGACGAGCCGGCGGCGGTTGCAGTGGCGGCAGTAGATGCCGCAGCGGTCGACGACGAGGAACAGCACCCGATCGGGGTACTTGTGGACGATCGGGCTGCGCACCGCCTTCGGCAGTGCTGCGCGCCCCACCTCCGCGGGGCTCGCGATCGACGGCGCCGGCCGGTGCGTGTCCTCGCCGAGCGGATCGCGCAGCTCCTCGTCGCGGATGTCGGCCTCGACCGCGCGCGGGATCGCCTGCAGCCGGATCGGGCAGCTCGCGTGCGCCGGATCCATGAGGCTCGCGTAGTACGGCGTGAGGCCGACGCGGAACAGCCGCGCGCTCGCGGCCAGCCCGGCGCGCTCCTCGGCGGTCAGCTCGACGACGCGCGCGAGGTCCTCGGCGCTCGTCAGCATGTGCGCGAGCTGCCAGCGCCAGTCGCGCCACTGCGCGTCCGCGACGTCCGAGCGCCGGACCGAGGGTGTTTCCGTTACGACCGGGAGGCCCACGTCGCGTATGTAGCACGGGCTCGCTGCAGGAAATCGACGAGGCCCTCGGTGAGCGGCAGCGTGTAGAGCTCGCGATCCTCGACGTAGCGCGCGGCGCGCGCGTCGCTCCCCGCGATCGGCGTGCCGCCGGTCTTCGAAATCGGGCGCGCGAGGTAGTCGAGGATGACGAAGTGGTAGTCGTCGGCGATCCGCTCGGCGACGCAGACGAGCGGGCCGACCTCGGCGATGAGGCCGGTCTCCTCGCGGACCTCGCGCGCGACCGCCTGCGCGAGCGTCTCGCCGCGCTCGAGCCGGCCGCCGGGGACCGTCCACAGCCCGACACCGGGCGGTTTGCCGCGCTCGACGAGCAGCACGCGGCCCTGCGGATCGAACACGAACGCACCGACAGCAACGACGGGAGTCATGCGCGCACTCGCTTTCCGGCGGGCTTGGTCGCCTTCTTCGATTTCGGGATCGTGACGAGCCCGGCGCTCGGGCACACCGGCGCGAGCAGGCAGCTCTCGCAGTCGGGCTTCTGCGCGAAGCACACGCGGCGGCCGTGCCAGATCACGCGGTGCGAGAAGATCGTCCACTGCTCGCGCGGCAGCACCTTCATCAGGTCCTGCTCGATCTTCACCGGATCGGTCTCATCGGTGAGGCCGAGCCGCTGCGACACGCGCGCGACGTGGGTGTCGACGACGACGCCCTCGTTCTTGCCGAACGCGGTGCCGAGCACGACGTTCGCGGTCTTGCGCGCGACGCCGGGCAGCTCGATCAGGGCCTCCATCGTGTCCGGAATCTTACCGCCATGTCGCTCGACGACCGCGCGCGCCATGCCGAGCAGGTTCTTCGCCTTCATCCGGAAGAACCCGGTGGAGTGGATCCGCGTCTCGAGCTCGCCGGGATCCGCGGCGGCGAGCGCCTTCGCATCCGGATATCTCGCGAACAGCGCGGGCGTCACCGTGTTGACCAGCTTGTCGGTCGACTGCGCCGACAGGATCGTCGCGACGAGCAGCTGGTAGGGATCGGTGTGATCGAGCTCGCAGGTGGCGTCCGGCCACTTCTCGGCGAGCAGCGCGGCGATCTGGGCCGATCGCTGCGGCGACCTGTGACGGGTGGCGTTTCGCTGTCCGCGGGCCGGTGTGCTATTCCGATGGCGAGCTCCCATGACGCGGGTCGACCGTACCATCTTCTGCGCCTTCGCCATGCTCGGCGCCGTCGCCTGCACGAGCAAGAAGGAAGTCAACGCGGCGAAGCACTCGCTGTACGACACCGACTTCGCGATCGTGTACCAGGCGGCGCTCGAGGCGACGCGCGAGCATTACCCCAACCTCGACGACAACCCGGGGCCCGGCCGGATCCAGACGGCGTGGCACCAGGTGCAGTTCTCGAACTGCCCGGCGAGCGGCTCGACGTGCGACGACAGCGCGAACGCGCTGGTGCTGAACCCGGGCGGCGCGAGCGCGACCGCCGGCGGCGTGCCGACGCAGAACGGCGCGACGGCCATGCCGACGCGCCTCGCGTACAAGCGCTACTTCGTGCGGTTCGAGGTCAGTGTCATCGGCGGGCGGCCGTGGCGCGTCAAGGTCGTCGGCCACGCGTCGGAGTGGGATCCGGGCGCGGCGATGCCGGTCGAGATGCGCGGCGCGAACAAGCCGCCGTGGCTCGATCCGCGCACCGACGCGCTGCGCGTCTCGATCTACAAGCGGATCAAGCAGTACGCGATCCCGATGAAGGACGAGGAGCCGAAGGAGCAGCCCGACGAGCCCAAGACCGATCCTGCGACGTTCGCGAACGTGCCCGCACCCGCGGCGAAGCGACTCGCCGAGATCAAGGACGCGCTCGACAAGCGCGATTACGCCGCGCTGCGCCCGCTGCTCGCCGACGACATCGTGTGGAGCCTCGGCGGCGGCACCGGCGCCGACACCGCGATGGCGATGTGGCAAGCGGATCCGGCGCAGCTCGACGCGATGCTCGCGGTGCTGCCGGCGTGCACCGCGGCCGGCGACAAGAAGGTCACGTGCCCGGCGGGCCAGCCGCAGCCCGCGCAGTACCAGCTCGTCCTCGAGTCACGCGCGGATGGCTGGAAGGTGACCTCGTTCGTCAAGAACGAGTGACGCGTCAGCGCTTCTCGATCACGATCAGGCAGTTCGAGTCGGGCAGCTCGACCACGCGGTCGCGCTCGTCGGTGAGCTCGATCTTGCCGGCGAGCCCGGCCTTGTAGCCGGGCTGCAGGTAGCTGCGCAGCTCGGCGGGCAGCTCGACGGCGCGGCACGCGGCGTCGCCGCCGCACCACTCGACGAGGTGCGCGACGTAGTCGCCGTAGGTCATGAGCCCGTACAGCTCGCGCACCTCGTACGGGAAGCTCGCCGGGCCCCACGTGTACGTGTAGAGGAACTCCATCGCGTCGGCGGCCGTCATCTCGACGCGATCGGGCGCAAGCTCGGTGAAGCGGATCGGCCGGCCCTCGAACTGCGCGACGTACAGCTCGAGCGTCGGCCGCATGTCGGGCGCGAGCATGCGGATCCGGCGCGTGCCGGGCGGCGGCATCACGCCGTCGCGGATCACGATGCGGCCGCCGGGCCGGAGCGCGGCGAACGCCGCGCGCACGACCTCGCGCACCGACTCGAGCCGGAACTTCGGCGGCGTGTAGGAG
>JBLMXA010000637.1:0-5687 GCA_050257515.1 Acidobacteriota bacterium
GTCGGCGGGGTCGGCGATGTACGCGTCGCGCGAGACCGGGTCGTAGCCGATGACCGTGAAGTAGTGATAGATGGTCGTGCTCGGATAGCCCGGCGGGTGATTGCTCGCCGGCGCGACGATGTTCGCGACGAACGCGAAGCCATCGTCGACCGCGCGCGTGAGGTCGTGCCACAGCAGATCGCGCTGGGCCTGCGTCGGCGGATCGTCGGGCATCTCGCGCGTCGCGAACCACGTCGCGCCGAGGTTCGCGTTCAGCACGTCGGTGACCTGGCCGACCCGGTCGGTGCCATCGGTCGTCGTGTGCAGCTGCTGGGCGAGCGCGGCCTGCCCGGGCGGCGCGATGCGCGCCGAGAGCGCGATGTCGGTCGCGGTCGGCCCGCACCAGTAGCCCGTGCTCTGGATCTCGTAGCGGACGCCGACGACGTGCGGCGCGGCGGCCTCGGGCGAGGTCACCGCGCTTCCCGCAGCGGGCGGCCCGGGGACGGGCGCGTCCGGCGCCTGACCGACACAAGCTGACAATGACAGCGCGAGCGCGCGAGACAGGATCGGGTGAGTCGTCATGGCGCGACCTCGTATACAAGACGTATACCGGAGCGCGCCGCGCGGATCTCGCCGGTATACATCACGTCTACCTGGCAACCTGGAGTGCGCAGTGGAGACCCGGGTCGCCACGCGCGCGGGCTCGCCGCCGACGAAATCGCGAGCTTGCGCCAGGTATACTTCATGTATACCAGCGCCGGCCATGCGAGCTGTTCATGTTGCTTGTGTCGTCCTTTGCGCAACCGCGGGCTGCCTGGTCGGATCCGGAGGGCCGAGCGAGGCGGTCGGAACCGAGCTCACCGCGGAGCGCGGCATCGACTACGCGTGGTCGCGCCCGTCCTCGCCGCAGGCGCTGGCGGCGGCGGGCTACACGTTCGTCGCGCGCTACCTGAGCTACGACACGACCGGCAAGAACCTCACCGCGAGCGAGGCGCAGGACCTGTTCGCCGCCGGGATCGACGTCGTCGCGAACTGGGAGTGGGGCGCGAGCGACGCGCTCGATGGCTACGCGACGGGTGCCGCGCAGGCGCGCGACGCGCTCGCGCAGGCGCAGGCGGCCGGGATGCCCGCCGATCGGCCGATCTACTTCAGCATCGACTTCGACGCGTCGCCCGGCCAGCAGCCCGCGATCGACTCGTACTTCGACGGCGTCGCGTCGGTGCTCGGCGTCGAGCGAACCGGCGCGTATGCCGGCTACTACGTGATCCAGCGGCTGTTCGATCACGGCAAGATCCAGTGGGGCTGGCAGACCTACGCGTGGTCGGGCGGGCAATGGGACGCGCGCGCGCAGCTGCGGCAGATCGACAACGGCGTCACGGTCGCCGGCGCCGACTGCGACATCGATCAATCGGCCGCGGCCGACTTCGGCCAGTGGGGACCGCACGCGCCGGCGGCGGCGGCGCCCGACGAGGGCTCGCAGGCGTACCTCACGCCGGACCAGCAGCACGTGATCACGACGACCGGCAGCGGCGAGCTGCGGCACGCGTTCTGGGACGGCGCGACGCAGAGCGTGCAGCACGAGACGTGGGGCACCGGCGTCACCGGCCGGCCGGTCACGTTCGTCGACGGCGACGCGCAGCACGCGTTCGCACGCGGGACGGGCGGCACGCTCGAGCACTGGTACTACACGCCGGCGGGCGGCCTCGCGCACGACACGTGGGGGAGCGGGCTCGCCGGTGATCCCGCCGCGATCGTGATCGGCAAGTACCAGGACGCGTGGGCGATCGACGCGGCCGGCGCGCTCCAGCACTGGTACTGGGATCCCGACGCGAACGCGATCCGTCACGACACGTGGGGCACCGGCGTCGCGGGGCGGCCGAGCGTGCTGCTGTACGCCGGCCAGCAGCACGTGTTCGCGCGCGGCACCTCGGGCACGCTCGAGCACTTCTGGTGGGACGCGAGTGCCGGCATCCAGCACGACACGTGGGGCAGCGGGCTCGCCGCCGATCCGGCGGCGCTGCTCGTGGGCGAGTTCCAGGACGTGTGGGCGATCGACACCGCCGGCGCGCTCCAGCACTGGTGGTGGGGGCCGTCGACCGGCTCGGTGCAGCACGACACCTGGGGCTCCGGCGTCACCGGCCGGCCGAGCGTGATGCTCGCCGGCGCGCAGCAGCACGCGTTCGCGCGCGGCACCGCGGGCACGCTCGAGCACTGGTGGTGGGATCCGACCACCGGCCTCCAGCACGACACGTGGGGCTCCGGCCTCGCCGGCGATCCGACCGCCGAGCGGATCGAGGGCCAGCAGCACGTGTGGGCGCCCGACGCGGCTGCGACGCTGCAACACTGGTACTGGGATCCGGCGACGAACGTCGTCGCGCACGACAGCTGGGGCTCGTGACGGTCACCAGTGCGGCTTGTGGCGCTTCGTCGATGACTTCTTCTTCGTCGACTTCGACTTCGGCCTCGGCCTGGTCGCCGGGTGCGCCGTCGACTTCGAGTGTGGCTCCGCGGCCCGCTGGACCGGTGTCGCGCTTCCGGCCGCGCGATCGGGCGCCGGCGCCGCCGAGCCGGTCGAGGCCGAGCCGACCGCGGGCGCCGCGGAGCCGGTCGCCGCGACCGTGCCGGTCGAGTGCGAGCCGCACCTGGTCGCCGCGATCACCGCGACCAGCGCCGCCGCGATCGCGCCGCCACCGATCTGGACGCGCCGCGATCGGTACCAGCGCGGCCGCGGCGCCGCGGGCCCGGTTGCGGTGAACAGATCGGGCGCGCCGGCGGCGGGCGCCGCGAACAGATCGGGCGCGCCGATCGCGGGCGCCGCGAACAGATCGGACTCCGGATCGGCCGGCACCGCGGCGAGCGCGGGGGCCGGCGGAGGCGCTGCGGGCTCGGGTACCGAGACAGGCGGCGGCGGATCGTCCCAGCCGTCATCGAGCTTGGCAGGCGGCGGTTCGGACAGGTTCGGCTCGCTGTTGCGCACCGGCGGCAGGCCCGGCAGCGGGCGCACGCTCGGGATCGGCCGCTTCGACACGAACGGCGATGGCACGGGTTTCTTTTCGACGGGGCCGCCCACCGTCGTTCATCATACACCGAGGTCGGCGAGCAGCGCCTCCCCGGTTTCGACGTCGCGCGCGCGCGTGATGCCCTCGCCGATCGCACCAAAACGAGCAACACGAGCTACAGGGCCGGCGATCCGCCGGGCGGCCGGCGCTCGTCGAGCACGACGCGCGTGCCGTGCGACGGCGCCAGCGTGATCGCGCGCCGCACCACGCGCGCCGGACCGTCGGCGAGCCGCAGCCGCACGCGCGGGATCACGGTCTGCAGCACGATCCGCATCTCGAACATCGCGAACGCCATGCCGAGGCACCGCCGGATCCCGCCGCCGAACGGCAGCCACGTGTACGGGTCCGGCTTGACGCCGAGCCAGCGCTCCGGGCGAAACGCCTCCGGCTCGGGGTACAGGTCGTCGCGGCGGTGCACGAGGTAGATACACGGCGTGATGCGCACGCCGCGCGGGATCGTGTAGCCGCCGAGCTCGAATGGCTCGCGCACGAAGCGCGCGACGATCGGCAGGATCGGCCGCACGCGCAGGGTCTCCTTGATCACGGCGTCGACGTGATCGTCGCCGCCGGCGGCGAGATCGGCGCGTAGCGCGGCGAGCGTCGCGGGCATCGCGAGCAGGCGCTCGAACGCCCACGCGAGCGAGGTCGCGGTCGTCTCGTGGCCGGCGAGCAGCAGCGTGACGAGCTCGTCGCGCAGCTCGACGTCGGTCATCGCGCGGCCGTCGTCGTCGCGCGCCTCGATCATCATCGACAGCACGTCACTGCCGCCGCTCGCGCGCTGCCGGCGCCGCGCGATCTCGTCGTAGATCAGCGCGTCGAGCTCCTGCTTGAGCCTCGAGCGCTTCGCCCACGGCGCGAGCCGGAACAGATCGATGCGCAACAGCCCCGGCAGGATCGCGAGCGGCGTCGCGGTCGTGTCGAGCAGCTCGACGATGCGCGCGCGCAGCTGATCGAAGCGCGCGGCGTCGTCGATCCCGAACACCGTGCGCAGGATGACGTCGAGCGTGATGCCCTGCATGTGCGGGTGCAGCGCGAACGGTTCACCGACGGGCCAGCGCTCGAGCGAGGCCTCGGTGATCGCGCGCATCTGGTCGGCGTACGTCTGCATGCGCTCGCCGTGGAACGCCGGCAGCAGCAGGCGCCGCTGGCGCAGGTGCTCGGCGCCGTCGAGCAGCAGCAGCGAGTGCTTGCCGAGCATCGGCTCGAGCAGCGAGTTGCCCTCGCCTGCCTGCAGCACGTCGGCGTCCGCGGTGAACACCTTCTTCACGAGCTCGGGCGCGCACACCATCACGACCGTGCCCGCGCCGAGCCAGCGCAGCGTGAACACGTCGCCGAACCGGCGCCTGCACTCCTCGAGATACGGCAGCGGCCGCGCGATCCAGCGCGCGGTCTGGAGCGGCGCGGGCATCCGCGGGCCGGGTGGCAGCATGCAGCATGTGTCGTCGGCTCGGGTGACACTGTCAATGCGCGTTCACGTCTACGGACGGGCAATCACGAGGTTGCAGCCGGCACGGACCGTGTAACTCGCCCCGCCATGACCAAACTCGTTGGCTTGGCTGCCGTGCTCGTGGGGATCGCTGTCACCGCTCGGGCGGCGTCGGCGGACGTCGAGGTTCGCGATCACCGCGCGGAGGCGGCGCCTGCGCCCGCGGTGGGGCGGACGTATCGCAAGCGGCCGGGGCCGCGGTTCATGCTGCCGCTCCAGATCGACATCGGCGCGACCGGCTCGAACACGTCGCGCGGGTTCGCGCCCGGCATGGCGGCCGCGATCGGCATCCACTGGGCGTCGCTGAGCCCGCAGCCGACCGACACCGACGTCGGGATCGGCGTGTTCGGCGCGCTGCTCGGCGCGCCGGCCGATCCGGCGATGACGACCACTGACAACACGGTCGCGTATGGCGGCGCGTACCTCGAGGCGGGTCACACCCTGTCGCGCGGCGACTTCTTCCGGACGTGGGCTTCCGCACGCGGCGAGTACCTCGGCAGCACCGCGTTCGGCGTCGATCACAAGGGTTTCGGCGGGTCGGTGCGGCTGTCGGCCGAGCTGTTCACGAGCGGCGTCGGCATCGAGCCGCGCGGCATCTTCGTCGGCACGTACGCGGTCGGCCTCTACGCCGAGGCCGGTGTGCACGATGTTGCACCAGGCCTCTCCGACTTCCAGGCGACCGCGGGCCTCACGATCCGCACGCCGTTCGTGTTCTCGCCGTGACCGCGACGGGCTGATACCCTTGAAGGCGTGCAGGAAGGAGCCTCCTTCGGCGCGTACCGGGTCGTACGCAAGGTCGGCCAGGGAGGCATGGGCGAGGTCTATCTCGGCGAGCACGCGCTGATCGGCCGGCGCGCCGCGATCAAGGTGCTGCGCCGCGAGCGCGCCGCCAACGGCGAGGCGCTCGAGCGGTTCTTCACCGAGGCGCGCGCGACGTCGGCGGTCGAGGATCCGGGCATCGTCCAGATCTACGACTTCGGCGTCACCGGCACCGGCGTCGCGTACCTCGTGATGGAGTACCTCGACGGCGAGTCGCTCGCGTACCGGCTGCGGCGGCGAGGCCGGCTGAGCCCGCACGACGCGGTGCGCCTGGCGCGCCAGCTCGCGAGCTCGCTCGCGGCGACGCACGCCGCCGGCATCATCCACCGCGATCTCAAGCCCGA
>JBLMXA010000638.1:0-9534 GCA_050257515.1 Acidobacteriota bacterium
GCTGGTAGAGGTGATACACGCGCTCGATCACGTCGTCGAACACGCCGGTCTTGACCGACCGGGGATCGAGGCCGCGGTTCTTCGCGCGATCGAACCGCGACAGCACCGTGCGCGCCGAGACCTGCTCGTCGAGCCCGGTCTCCTTGAGCAGCCGCTCGACGAGCTTCATCTGATCGTCGTCGTCGAAGATCACGAAGCTCTTGGTCAGCCCGACCGCCTCGCCGTGGCGCCGCAGCAGCCGCGCGCACGTGGCGTGGAACGTGCCGATCCACATCGCATCGGCACGCGCGCCGAGCAGCGCGCGGAGCCGCGCCTTCATCTCGCCGGCGGCCTTGTTCGTGAACGTGACCGCGAGGATGCCGCGCGGATCCGCCCCCGTCTCGACGAGGTGCTGGATGCGATGGACGAGCACCCGCGTCTTGCCGGTGCCCGCGCCCGCGAGCACGAGCAGAGGACCGTCGCCGTGCTCGACGGCAGCCTGCTGCTCGGGATTGAGAGCTTCGCCCACGCTGCGTGCTTACCACGCAGCGCTGACAGTGGACTGACTAGAAGGTCAGGCGCACGCCGAGCTGCGCGTACGTCGGGCCGTAGCGCTGGATCGTGTTGTGGAAGTTCGGGTTGCGTCCGATCGGCACGTTCTGCTCGACGCCGGTCTGGTCGATCGTCTTGACCCAGATCAGGTCGTCGTACGTGCCGCCCGACACCGGGTTCGCGTTCTGCGGCGTGCCCGACGCGCCGTTCGGCTGCGACAGCTTGACGGCCGGCGCGTACGTGTTGTCGACGGCGGCCGTGCCCTGGCGATCGTAGATGTTGTAGAGCGTGAGGATGAACTCGAGCTTCATGCCCTTCGACAGGTTCTTGCCGTAGCTGAACTGCATGTCGAGGCCGTGGTCGAAGTCGCTGCGGCCGAGCTCGCCGCGCGGCAGCAGGAACGACTCGTCCGGGCCGTACAGGTAGTGCGCGGCGAGCGCGTTCTCCGGCGTGCCCGACAGCGCGCGCAGGCGGATGCCGGTGGTCAGCGTGCCCTTCTTCTTGAAGTCGAACGTGTAGTAGCCGTCGAGCTTGATGTAGTGCGGGCGATCCTGCGGCAGCGGGCCGATGCGGTTCGCGAGCAGCTCGATGAGGTCGAACTGCGACGAGATGTTCGGATCGACCTGGCCGTTGTCCGGCGAGAACGAGCCCGGGTAGTTGCCCTGCGTACGCGAGTACGTGTAGCTGCCCTGCACGTACAGGCTCTTCGAGAACCGGCGGGTCAGCGTGAACTGCAGCGCGTTGTAGTCGCGGCGCGCGGTGTCGAACGTGCGGATGCCGCGGTAGAGGTCGAGCTCGTGCTGCAGCCGCGCCTTCGCCGTCGGATCGTCCGTGCGGTCGATGCGCTGCTGGAACGCCGACTCGTCCGAGGCCGAGAACTCGCCCGGGTTCGCGATGATGTACGTGTTCGCGCCGTCGGTCGACACGTCCTCGATGACGCGGCCGAACGAGCGGTGCTGGAACGCGACGCCGATCTTGAGGTCGTCGAGGATCTCGTACTCGGCGCCACCGATGTACTCGTCGAGGTACTCGGCCGAGATGCCCGGCTCGATCAGCTCGCCGCTGGCGCCGATCAGGTGGTTGTTGAGGTCGCCGGAGGCGGTCGTCGTCAGACAGTTCTTGCCGTTGATGCCGCCGATGTTCGGATCGGTCATGCCGCCGCACGTCTTGGGCTGGTAGACCTGCTCCTGGGTGACCTCGCCGCCGAACGAGCGGTCGTTGATGTCCATCGGGATGGACTCGTAGTAGCGGCCGTAGTTGACGTAGATCTTCGAGCGGCCTTCCTTCGTCCAGTCGTAGAGCAGGCCGACGCGCGGCGCCCAGTTGCCCTTGAGGTCCATCGCGCTCGTGCCGAGCTTCTCCTGCGTCAGCGGGTCGACCGTGTTCTGCAGGAAGCTCGCGTAGCGCAGCTGCTGCTCCTCGTAGCGGAGGCCGACGTTGAGCGTCAGGTTCGGCTGGATCTGCCACGAGTCGCGCAGGTACGCGGCCCAGTTGAACGTGTTGCCCTGGATCTGCGTGCCGCGCGAGCCGGGCACGCCCGACAGGTACGAACAGTAGAAGTCGAGGCTCGACGACGACGGCCCGGTCGGGAACGGGTTCGGCGTCGAGCACGTCTTGTTGAAGAACGCGGGGTCGGGGTTGTCGACGAGCTTCGTGTTGCCGCCGAGCTGGACCCAGCGATCGACGTAGATCGCGCTGCCGAGGTAGTTCTGGAGGAACGCGCCGCCCGAGTAGAGCCGCGCCTTGTCCGACGTGTTGTTCTCGGCGTCGATGCCGCCCTTGATCTCGTGGTTACCGCCCGCCTTGAGGCGCTCGGTGAACGACAGGCGTGCCGACTCGCGCTGCTCGGTATCGCGGTTGATCGAGCCGATGCCGCCGATCACGTACGCGCGCGTCGACATCGGGCAGTTCGTGATGCGCGGGTACGGGTCCTGCGTGCTGTTCGGGTTCGCGTCGTCGAAGCAGCCGGCGACGGTCGACGGCGACTCGCCGTAGCCCTTGCCCCACGTGTACAGGTTGCCGTCGTGCAGCACCTGCAGCGGCTCCTGCGCGTACATCTGGTTGAGCGGGTCGCTCGTGAAGTTGTCGCGGTGCCAGCCGACGACGGCCTCGACCTCGGTCTTGTTGTCGTTGAACTTCGACGTCCACTTCGCGGACACGTCGGTCGTCAGCTGCGACGCGGTGAAGCCACCGCCCTGGTCGGCGGGGCCGAAGATGCCGGGCTGCGTGGTCGCGCCGGGCAGCGCCTGGAACGAGATCTGGCCCTGGTGCTCCGGGGTCGCCGCGTAGTTGATCTTCGTCAGGATGTTGTAGGTGTGCGTGTTGGCGCTGCGGACCTCGCTGTCGAGCGGGTCGGTGATGAAGAAGCCGGTCTTGGGGTCGATGTCCGGCGTGCCGTCGGCGTACTGCTTCTCGCAGTTCGACAGGCCCGCGATCGGCCCCTGCGGGATGCCGTTCACGGGATCCGCGGTCGTCCGGCAGTCGGTCTGGCGCTTGGTGTAGCGCGTGTAGTCGATCTGGTTGAACATCGGGTCGAAGCCGACGAAGTACCAGAGCTTGTCCTTGATGATCGGGCCGCCGAGCTCGAACCCGAAGTCGGCGTTGTAGGCGACGTTGCCGACCGCGTCGATCGAGCCGGCGTTGATCGGCGTCACCTTCGCGGCCGCGGTCAGCGCACCGGGCTGCCAGAAGCCCCACACCGAGCCCTTGAACTCGTTGGAGCCGCTCTTCGTCACGACGTTGACGACGCCGCCGGTCGCGCGGCCGTACTCGGCCTGGTAGCCACCGGTGATGACCTCGATCTCCTCGATGAAGTCGTTGACGACCGGCGAGCCGATCGTGCCGAACGTCAGGCCGGTCGTGTTGACGCCGTCGACGTAGTACTGGTTCTCGAGCGACGTCGAGCCGGAGAACGCGACACCCATCGCGTCGCCCTGCGAGCCGGCGGCGGCGCCGAGCGCGGCCTCGAACGTGCGGCCCGGGACCGGCACGTTGTTGAGGTACTCCTTGTCGATCGTGATGCCCTGGGTGGTCGACGTCGGATCGATCGTCGGCGCCTTCGCCTCGACCTTGATCGTCTCGCCGCCCGCCTGCGTCTGATCGATCTTCTGGTAGACCGGCGCCGTCTTGTTGATGCCGACGCGCACGCCGTTCTGCGCGACGCTGATGTCGGCGAAGTAGAACGTCACGTCGTAGTCGCCGGGCGGCAGATCGGTGACGCGGTACGTGCCCTTGTCGTCGGTGATCGCGGTCTGCGTCTGGTTGAGGGCGGTCGAGCTGACGACCACGGTGACGCCGGCCATCGGCTCGCCCGTCTTCTTGTCGGTGACGATGCCCTGGATCGCGCCGGTCGTCGCGTTCTGCGCGCGCGCGGTCGCCGGATCCAGCAGGTGCGTGCCGAGCTGGCCCGCCAGGCCGAGCGCGGTGGCGAGGAGGAGCTTGGAGAGTTTCATGACGACCTCGCCTTACGCGCCGGTGGTGAAGGTGATGGTGACAGGCGCCGGGAGGCCCTGGTGGTAGTAGTCGGTGAACGTCGTCGGGAACGTGATCGAGTACATCGTCATCGCCGCGAGGCCGGTCGCGTTCGTCCAGTGGATCGTGATCGCCGACGGGTTCGCCGGGTTGAGCGTCACCGTGAACGCGTTGTACGGCGCGTTGTTCGTGACGTCGCGGATCTGGATCGTCGAGATCGAGCCCGGGTCGACCGGGACGTTCGTCAGCGCGTGGACGTCGTTCGTGCGCGACACGCCGACGGCGCCGTCGCTGAACTCGTTGAGCGTGACGGTCAGCGCCTCGGTGTGGAACGAGAACGCGGTGACGTCACCGGGCGTGCACGCCTGGTCGGCGGTGCACTTGTCGAGGTTGATGTCGGCGCACTCGGGCGGCCGGCCGGTGGGCGCGGCGCACGGCTGGATGTTCGAGTGGTCGACGACGTCGGGCGAGAACGTCAGCCCGCAGTCCATGTTCGTCGGCAGCAGCGGCTTGGTGCCGACCGGCGTGGTCGGCACGAGGATGATCGCGGGCCCGACCTGGTCGTAGCAGGGCGGCTTCGCGCACGTGTACGGCGCTTGCTGGAAGCCCGACGGGTTCCAGTAGCTCTGCGCGAGATCGGCCGGCACGTTGACCGTGTTGCCGTTCGCCTTGCACTGGAAGCCGACGGCGCCGGGCATGAACTGCATCTGATCGGCCGCACCGTCCTGGTTGGCGTCGATGATGCCGACCGGCTTGCCCATGTCGATGCCGTTGCAGCCCTGAGGCAGGTGGCAGATGCAGGTCGCGAGCGCACCGCCGCACGACGCGTTCAGCACGTCGGTCGCCGCCGCGCAGCACTTCGCGATGTCGTCCGGCGTCGCGCCGACCGGCACGTTGTCGAACGCCGACAGCGTGCCGTCGGGGAGCATGTTGACCGGCGCGCGGCACTGGATCTGCTGCAGGTAGTTGCCGAGCAGCAGCTTGCCGAAGATGATGCGAAGCGACTGGCTGTTCGCCGCCGCGTTCGTCACCGGGTGGTCGATGTCGGGGGTCGCGCCCGGAAACGAGCCGAAGCCGAACACGCGCACCGGGCTCGGTGTCGTTCCGACGAGCACGTCCTCGGTCAGGCGCACCTGCTCGATGACGGGCGGCCCGCTGCGATGCAGGTCCGTCGCGCTCTCGGTGTCAGTGCATGCAACTGTGGCGCTCGACGCTACAGCGACATAAATCAGCCAGTGACGTGAATACATAAGCTCTCGCTCCCCCTTCAAGCGGGTGCACCCGGGCGGGAAATCGCCCGCTTGTACTGAACGAAGTGACGAGGTGTCAAGGCAATGAACGCCTTGTATCACCGGCGGATCGACGCTGAACCCGCCTTCTGATCACCCTGCGTGACAGCGCATCGACGCTCGTCGCAGTACCTGTCGCACCCCTCTCCGAGCCACAGCGGAGGGGTGCGTCACTTCGGCGCACCGCCGCCAGCAGCGGCGGCGGCAGCAGCCTCTTCTTCCTTGGTCTTGACCTTGAGCGCGACCTTGATCTCGTCGTGGCTGGCGTCGCTCGCGAGGCTACGGATCGAGTCCATGGTCGACACGACGTTCTTCCACGGCACGCCGTCCTCGAAGTCGACGAACACGACCTTGTCGGTGCCGACGTGCAGCGCCTCGAGCTTGGGCCGTAGCAGCTTGGCGACGTCGGCCGCGGCGACCGGGATCTCGGTGTGGCCGTCGGAGAACGACATCGAGAGGTCGGCCTTGACCTTGATGGTCAGCGTGCTCGCGTCCGGATTCGGGACCTCGTCCGGGTTGATGTCGCGAGGCACCTGCAAGGTCTCCATCTTCATCATGATCGGGATGATCACGAGGAAGATGATCAGCAGCACGAGCAAGACGTCGATCAGCGGCGTGACGTTGATGTCGTTCTTGACGGCGTTCGGATTGCCCGAGCCTGTGCTCATCCCCATGGCGGTCTAGTCCTTCGACGTTTCCGCCACCGCGAGATCGATGGCCTCGAGCTGCAGGTCGGGCTCGGTGTTGAGGTACTTGAGCACCGGATAGACCGTGCCGTACGGCACGTCCTGGTGCGCCTTGATGTAGACGCGCTTGTAGCCCTTCGGCTTCTTCTGCCAGACGCCGACGATGTGCTCGCCCATCTCCTTGAGGTGCTGCGGCGTGATGTCGCCGAGCTTCGTCTTCTCGATGTAGAGCGTGCCCTTCTCGTCGATCGAGACGATCGGCTGCAGCTTGTCCGGCTCGCTGGAGATGTTCTTCGCGCGGGGGATCTTCACGTCCTCGCCGCGGCCCATCAGCATCGTCATCAGCATGAAGATGATGAGCAGCACCAGCATGACGTCGACGAGCGGCGTCACGTTGATGTCGTTGCGGACGGTATCGATGTGGGCCTTCTTGGCCGAGATCCGCCAGCGACGGTGCGGGTGTCCTGCGCGTGCGTGAGCCACGACGCTACTCCTTAGCCCCGCCCCTCGCGCAGCACGTAGTCGATGAACTCGCTCGACACGTCGTTCATATCGATCACGAACTGCTCGACGCGCGACGTGAAGTAGTTGAACGACATCGCGCCGATGATCGCGATGCCGAGACCGAGCGCGGTCGACACGAGCGCCTCGGAGATCTTCGGGCCGATCTCCTTGATCGAGACCTCGTCGCCCTTGAGGAGCTGGAACGTACCGAGGATGCCGACGACCGTGCCGAGGAGGCCGATGAACGGCGTCGCCGACGCGACGGTACCGAGGTACGCGAGGCCGCGGCGCAGGTTCGAGGTCTCGCGCTCCTTGACGCGCTCGAGCGCGCGGTTGACCGAGTCGACGAGGTCGAAGTCACCGACGTCGTCCGGGCCTTCGGTCTTGAGCGCCTCGCGGCCCTGGAGCAGCGCCTGCAGCGCCGACTCCATCACCTTCGCGACCGGGCTCTTCGTCGCGCCACGCGCGGCGTTGAGCGCCTCGTTGACCTTGTGCTGGCGCAGGTACTCGCCCAGCGCCTGGACGTAGCGGATGCTCTGGTCGCTCGCCGCGCGGAACGTCAGCAAGCGCTCGGCGATCACGTAGAACATGAACACCGACATCAGCAGCATGCCGACGGTGATGATCTGGACGATGATGCTGGCGTCCTTGAAGATCTGTACGAGGTCGAGTCCCATGGCACTTTCCTGTTTGGTGTCGGTGTCTGCTGGCTAGCTCTGCGAGTAAATGAACGTGACCGCGGTGCACACCGGCGCTGGCTTGCCGTTCACCAGGAACGGCCGGTAACGCCAGGTGCCGCGGATCGTGGACTGGATCGTCTGGTCGTAGGCCGAGAAGCCGGTCGACTTCAGCATCGTCAGCTGCGTCACGTTGCCGCCGGTGTTGATGCACAGCTTGAACGAGCCGATGACCCTGCTCTTGCCGGAGCGCTGGATCTCGATCTTGGTGACGTCGCTCGGCATGATCAGCTTCTCGCCCGAGATGCGCGACGCCTCGAGCGTCTGCGGAGCGACGTTCTGCGGCGGCGCGGGCGGAGGAGGCGGAGGAGGCGGGGGCGGCGGCGGCGCGCCCATCACGCCGTTGATGTCGCCGCCGACGACGCCACCTTCGACGCCGCCTTCGACACCACCCTCGACGCCGACCTCCTCGGTCGCTTCCTTGGGCTCCTGCTTCTCGATCTTCACCGGCTGGACGATGTCCTTCACGGTGCGCTTCTTCGGCGTGATGATCACGTCGTGGGGCTTCGCGCCGCCCGGCGGCGGCGGCGGCGGCGGCGGCGGCGGCGCGACCGCGAGATCGAAGCTCTGCTTGAGCGGCTCGAGCTGCTCGATCCCCCAGATCGTCTTCACCCACATCGAGGCGAGGATCGCGAAGACGAGCAGCGTGCAGGCGCCGAACAGCGGCACCGCCCAAGGCGGCAGCTTGCGGTTCTTGGCCTGCCTGAAATGATCGAACATCTGGCCGGCGTACTCGGGGGTCGTGGTGGACATCGGCGACATCTCCTTGGGCGAATCAGCCGCCGGTCTTCGCTGGACCGCCGCCGGCCGGAGCCGGGGGCGTCGGGGTGGGGGTGGTGGGCCCGCCAGCAGCAGCCTTCTTCGCCTTGTCGTTCAAGACGCGCGTGGCGTGCTGGAGGTCTGCGACGCTGGCACGATCGAGGCTGGCCGCCCACGACGCCCCCTGCGCAAGTGCCCGGAAGTTGTAGATCGAGGCCTGGAGACCGACCGGTCGCGGGTTGTCGGGCTGGAGCACGGAGGCCTTCTGGAGCGCGCCGATGCCGCGGTCGGCGAGCTCGACGGTGTCCGCGCCGGTGAGCGTCTTCGAGTTCAGCTTCGACCACGCGACGTTGCCGATGAACTGGTAGGCGGCGACCTTCGCCGACACGTCGCTCGAGGCGTCGGCGACCTTCAGGTACCACTCGATCGACTTGCGCCAGTTGCCGGCCTTGAGGTTGATGCCCGCGAGCGAGCCCATGATGTCGGGATCGTTCGGCTTGTGCTGGAGCATGTCGGTCCAGTAGGCGATCGCCTTGTCGTACTGGTCGGAGTCGATCCACATCTGCGTGAGCAGCGCGCGGGTCTTGCCCTTGACCTGCAGGTCGTCGATCTCCTTGCCGAGATCCTTCTCCTTGTCCTCGTCGGACGCGATGTCCGACTTCGTCGCGTTCTCGCGCGCCTCGTCCTTGACGAGCTCCTCGACTTCCTTCTGGACTTCCTTGACCTTGGCCTTGAGCTCGTCGTCGGGCGGCTGGACCTTGATCCACTTCTGCAGGTGCTCGGCCGCGGTGTCGGCGATCTGCTTCGCGGTCAGCGAGCAGAACGTGTCCTTGACGCACGTGTACGACAGCGGGCACTGGCCCTTCTCGTCACAGTCGAGATAGTGGCGGTCGCCTTCCTTGATGCAGACGCGCGCCTCCACCGGCTTGACCTGCGGGATCATCTTGCAGGCGTCCTCGCTCTGCTTCGCGAGCAAGATCGGCTTGTCGTAGCCGGCCTTGAACACCTTCGAGTACGCCAGGCCGATGTTGTAGTGGATCACCGGGTTGTCGACCTCGGTCAGCGCCTTGTCGAACTGGGCGATGGCGTCGGCGTAGTTGCCGTCGCGGAACAGGCGGTTACCCTGGCGGTTCCGGTTGCGGCCGTCGAGCTGCGCGCAGCCGACCCCGACGCACACGACGCCCACGAGCAGCAGCACGGGAAGCGCGCGGTGACTCATGAGGCGCGCGACTATACATATGCGGGTGGGGGTCATCAACCGAACTCGACCCGGGTCTACTACGACCCCGCGGCGTCGACGAGCGCGACCGCGTGACAATGGTTGACGCGCCGCACGCGCGCCGATGAGGAAAAGCCGCAGTCGCGACACGATTGCAGGAGCCGGGGGTCGGCGGGGCCGCCAGCACGACGAACGAGACGTGGATCGAGTAGTTGGTCAGGTCGGCCTGATCGGAGGCGGCGGTCGACAACCCGACCGTCTTCTGATCCACGCACTGCTGCATCGGGCCGGGATCGCCGACGACGTCGCGCAGCTGCATCGTCGACTTGTCGACCGTG
>JBLMXA010000639.1:0-3927 GCA_050257515.1 Acidobacteriota bacterium
CTCGATCTCTTCCGCAGCAGATCGAGTACGAGTACGAGTACGAGTACGAGTACGAGCACGAGCACGAGCGAAGACGATCGCTACTTCTCGCGCGGCGCGACGCAGTACGCCTCGGCGACGATCTCGATCGTGCTCGACGGCGAGGTGTTGCGGTAGTCACAGCGCCACGACGCCGGCGCCGCCGCGTCGGTCATCGCGATCGGTCGCGCAGCGACGAGCTGGGCCATCCACTGCGGGTCGGCGTAGCAGCCGCCGGTGACGAGCAGATCGGCGGCGCGATCGCAGCTCGCGACCGCGGTCGCGACGAGCCCGGCGCCGACCGAGATCCGCGACTCCTTGCGCACGACGTCGGTCTTGTTGCCGTACGCGCCGGCCGGACCGGGCGGACCTTTCGGGCCTTGCGGCCCCTGGGGACCCTGCAGGCCCTGTGGACCTTGCAGGCCCTGCACGCCTTGCGGGCCCTCGGGACCGGGCGGGCCCGGATCGCCCTTCGCGCCGCGCGGACCTTCGGGACCGGGCGGACCGACGCCGGCGGGACCGGGCGGTCCGGCCGACCCGACGGGGCCCGCGGGACCGGGCGGGCCGGGCGGACCGGCGATTCCCTTCGCGAGCAGCTCGGCGGCGACCTTGTGCGCGTCGACGTCACCGCGCGCCTCGATCGCGCCGAGGCGTTGATCGTGATCGGTCACGCGCTTCGCGAGCTCGTCGACCTGCTCGGTCTGCTTCGTCTGGCACGCGACCAGCGCGAGCGCGATCGCGATTCGCCACATGCGCTCATCCTACGAAAATTTTGCCCCGGCGATCGAATGGGTTTAGCGAAGAAGGCGATGATCGAGCTGGTCGATGTTCAACTCGACCACCCGCGCGGTGGCGAGCCGCTGCTCTCGGGTGCGAGCTTGAAGGTCGCCAAGGGCGAGGTCGTGCTGATCGTCGGCGCGGCCGGCGTCGGCACGTCGCGCGCCGTCGCCGCGACGCTCGGTGAGGTCACGGCGAGCGCCGGCCGCATCGAGGTGCTCGGCCGCGATGTCGGCAAGCTGCGGCGCTCGTCGCTGCGCCTGCTGCGCCGCCGCATTGGCATCGTGCCGCAGGACCTGTGCCTGCTCGAGGATCGCAGCGCGCAGCTCAACACGATGCTGCCGCTCGAGATCGACGGCATCCCGCGCTCGATGTCGATCCAGCGCGCGCACGCCGCGCTCCATCGCGTCGGCCTCGACGACGAGGCGTCGCTTCCCGTCGATTGCCTGTCGCACGCCGCGCGCCAGCGCGTCGCGGTCGCGCGCGCGCTCGTCCGCGATCCCGAGCTCGTGATCGCCGATCACCCGACGAGCATGCAGGACAGCGAGGGCACCGAGCTCGTCGCCGACGCGCTCGCCGACGTCGCGCTGCTCGGCGCCGCGGTGCTCGTGTTCGGCCGCGACATGGCGCTGCGCGCGAATGCCGAGCGCCGCGGCTGGCGCACGCTCGGGCTCGTGCGCGGCATGCTGAAGCCGCTCGGCGAGATCCGCGACATCGACGACATGCTCGTCGACATCTCGCCGGCCAGACCACCCGAGGAATCGATCCCCAACATCGTGCCGTTCCCGCTCTCGGCACGAACCGCAGGTGTGGCATGAAGATGCGAACCCTCCGCAAGCTGAGAGCGCTCGCGCCGCGTCAGGCGCGCTCGCGTCGCGAGTTCGATCTGACGGACGCGACGATGGAGCCGGATCCCGGCGCGCCGCCCGAGGCGGTGTTCGATCGCGTGACAGGGCCGTGGGATCGTCGCCACGGCACCTGGATGCCGGGCGCCGCCGACGAGGAGACGTGATCGTCAAGCCGGCGTCCGCGCTGCGGCGCACCCTGCGGATCGCCTGCGAACGGCCTCGCGCCACGCTGTGGACGCTGCTCGCGGCGACGTGCGCGCTGTTCGCGATCGCCGCCGCGATGCTCGCGCTCGATCGCGTCGATCGGTCGCCCGACGTGCCGCGCGGTGCCGCGAGCATGGTCGTCTACCTCGGCGACAGCCTCGACGACGCGCGCGCGCACGCGCTCGAGACCGAGCTCGCCGCGCTGCCCGGCGTGCTGCACGCCGAGCTGGTCGCGCCCGCAGAGTCGGCGCGCCGCCTCCAGCAGGCGCTCGCGAACGATCCCGCGCTGCTCGACGGTGTCGACATCTCGAGCCTGCCATCGTCGATCGAGCTGCAGCTCGCGCCCGGCGTGCGCGACGTGATCGCGATGAGCCCGACGTTGCAGTCGCTGCGCGGCGCCCCGGGGATCGAGGACGTCGTCGTCGAGGACGCCGGCGCCGACCGGCTCGCCGACACGTTCGGCTCGCTGCGCGTCGTCGCGTGGACCGCCGCCGCGGTGCTCGCGGCGCTGTCGCTCGTCGTGGTCGTCGCGGCCCTGCGCGTGCGGCTCGAGCGCGGCCGCCAGGAGCAGCGCGCGTACGAGCTGTGTGGTGCGAGCCCCGCGTTCGCGATCGTGCCGACCGCGCTCGCCGGCGCGCTGCACGGCATCGTCGCGGCGCTCGTCGCCGCGCTCGCGCTGTACCTCGCGCTCGCGGTGTGGGGCGATGACCTCGCGCGCGCGCTCCACGGGATGTGGGAGCTGTCGGGGCCGAGCCTCGCCGAGCTCGCGCTGCTGGTCGCGCTCGGCGGCGCGCTCGGATCGATCGCCGGCGGCCTCGCAGGAGCGAGCCGTGCGCCTGCCTAGACTCGGGCTCGTGCTCGTGCTCGTGCTCGGGCTCGACGCGGATGCGAGCCGCCGCAAGCACGAGCACGAGCACGCGCACGCCGCGCCACCTCCACCGGCGGCAGCGGCGATCGATCCGCACGCCGCGCTTGCCGACCAGCTGTCCGAGGAGTCCGCCGTCCTCGCGAAGACGCTCGCGACCGTCGACGACAAGCTGTCCCACGCCGACGCGCTGCGCCTGCGGCACCTGCGCGCCGCGGCGCGCATCCTCCACGCGCCGCTGCCCGCCGACGCGACCGCCGACGACCGCATGGCCTACGCGCGCCGGCTCGCCGCCGCGCGCCTGCTGCTCGATCGCGACGCGTCCGAGCGCGCGCTGCTCGCCGACGAGTCGCAGCGCCTGCACACCTCCGACGCGCGGCTCGCGAACGACACGTCGCAGCTCGCACGCGTCGCGCTGCCCGCCGACCTCGCGTGGCCCGCGCACGGCAAGATCGCGCGCGCGTTCGGCACGTTCGAGCACGAGAGGTCGCACGCGACGCTGTCGCGCCGCGGCATCGACATCGAGGTCGAGGACCGTGCGCCCGCGGTCGCGCCCGAGGCGGGCACGGTGCGCTACGCCGGCCCGATCCGCGGCCTCGATCACGGCGTGATCCTCGATCACGGCGGTTACTACACCGTGATCGCGAAGCTCGCCGAGACCTCGCTGCCGCTCGGCGCGAAGCTCGCGCGAGGCGACCGCCTCGGCCACGCCGCGCACCACCGCGTCTACCTCGAGGTGCGCGCGAAGCTCGGGCCCGGCGGGCTGCCGATCGATCCGGCGCCGCTGCTGCGCTGATCAGCGCAGCTTCGCGATGTCGAGGTAGGTCCAGGGGGCGTCGTTCGGGACGCTCGTCGTCGCCGGATCGTAGTAGAACACCTGCAGCTGGTCGTGCGCGGCGAGCCGCTCGACGCGGCATCCCGGCGTCCCGCTCCGGAAGTAGTGGATGCCCTTTCCGCGCGTGCCGTTCTTGTAGATGTCGATCTCGTCGCCGAAGCCGGTGTTTCCCGACGCCAGCGAGGCGCACACGAGGTAGTCGCCTGCGGTGGCCGCGGTGAACGTGCTCGTGCCGACGTCGAACTCGCCGTTGGTGTCGAACGCCTCGGTCGTGTACGGGATCTTCGTGAACTGGCCGCCCGTCGCCGAGAACGGCGTGAGGGTCTGCTCGTAGACGCTCAGCGTGAGCGGCGAGAACGTGACCCAGTCCCAGATGCTCG
>JBLMXA010000640.1:0-6826 GCA_050257515.1 Acidobacteriota bacterium
CGCGTGCTGGGACGTCCAGCTCGAGAACGGCACGCTGCGGGTCGCCGGCAAGCGCGACGTGCCCGCGGCGAAGGCGAACGGCCCGAAGTCGGTCGTCATCGTCGGCGGCGGCGCGGCCGGCGTCGCGTGCGCCGAGGCGCTGCGCGCCGAGGGCTCGCAGGCGGCGATCACGCTCGTCGGCGGCGAGGGCTCCGATCCGGTCGATCGCCCGAACCTGTCGAAGGACTACCTCGCCGGCAACGCGCCCGAGGAGTGGGTCTACCTGCGCACCGCCGACGCGCTCGCCGGCGCGAAGATCGACTTCGTGCGCGAGGCGGCGATCGCGGTCGATACCGCGAACAAGCTCGTGCGCACGGCGGGCCGGCAGCTCGCGTACGACGCGCTGCTGCTCGCGACCGGCGCCGAGCCGATCCGGCTGCCGATCGAAGGCGCGAGCCTGCCGCACGTCCACGTGCTGCGCACGCTCGCCGACAGCCGCGCGATCGCGGCGGCCAAGGGCCCGGTCGCGATCATCGGCGCGAGCTTCATCGGCCTCGAGGTCGCGGCGTCGCTGCGCGCGCGCGGGCTCGACGTCACCGTGATCGCGCCCGAGACCGTGCCGCTCGCGCGCGTGCTCGGCGACGAGATCGGCGCGTTCATCCGGCGCGTGCACGAGGGCAAGGGCGTGAGGTTCCGCCTCGGCCGCAAGCCGGCGAAGATCGAGGCCGCGCGCGTCGTGCTCGACGACGGCAGCGAGGTCGCCGCGGCGACGGTCGTGATGGGCGTCGGCGTCAGGCCGCGCCTCGACCTCGCGCAGGCCGCCGGGCTGACGATCGATCGCGGCGTCGTCGTCGACGGCGAGCTGCGCGCCGCGCCCGGCGTGTGGGCCGCCGGCGACATCGCGCGGTTCCCGTGGGACGGCGAGCCCGTGCGGATCGAGCACTGGCAGGTCGCGGTACGCCAGGGCCAGGCGGTCGCGCGCGCGATGCTCGGCAAGCCCGCCGGGCCGCGCGACGTGCCGTTCTTCTGGAGCCAGCACCACGACGTGACGATCGGCTACGTCGGCCACGCCGAGCGCTTCGATCGCGCCGAGATCAAGGGCGATCTCGAGGCGCGCGACGCGCACGTCGTCTATCGCGACGCCGGCCGCGTGCGCGCGGTCGCGACGATCGGCCGCGACAAGCTCGCGCTCGACGTCGAGGTCGCGATGCAGCGCGGCGAGCCGGTGAACGTCTAGATGCGCGCGGTCTGGCTCCTCGCGGTCGCGGCCTGCGGCTATCCGATGCCGCAGCAGACCGGCAGCGACGCGACGCCCGACTCGCCTCCGGGCACGGCGACGATCGGCGGCGCGATCACCGGCCTCACCGGCACGGGCCTGGTGCTGCGCGACAACGGCGGCGACGATCTCGCGGTGCTCGCCGACGGCGGGTTCGCGTTCGCGACGCCGGTCGCGCTCGGCTCCGCGTACGCCGTCACCGTCGGCGTGCAGCCGACGAACCCGAGCCAGGACTGCACGATCTCCGGCGGCACTGGCGTCGCGAGCGGCGACGTCAACAGCGTGCAGGTCACGTGCGTCACGCAGGCGTTTCACGTCAGCGGCAACGTGATCGGCCTCGCGACCGGGCTGACCGTGACGCTCGGCAGCGAGACGGTGACGCCGAGCGGCAACAAGTTCCAGTTCCAGATGCCGGTCGCGAGCGGCAGCTCGTTCCAGGTCACGACCACCAAGTCCGGCTGTGCGGTGCACGGCGGCACCGGTGTCGTCGGCACCGGCGACGTCACGAACGTCAGCGTGGTCTGTAGCACGACGAGTGGGAGCCTCGGCGGCTCGGTCAGCGGTCTGGACGGCACCGTCCACCTGCAGAACGGCACCGACGTGATCACCGTGTCCTGGAACGGCCAGTACACGTTCGATGTCCCGGTCGGCTCCAGCTACGACGTGGTCGTCGCGCAGCAGCCGGCGTTTCCCCCGGTGGCGCAGACCTGCACGGTCGCGAACGGGACGAGCGGCGGAGCGATCCAGGGCAGCGTGTCGAACGTCAACGTGACGTGCACGACGAACAAGCTTGCCGTCGGCGGCCAGGTGACCGGGCTCGGCACGATGCTCGTCCTGCAGGACGCCGGCGGCGACGACCTGACCGTGTCGGGCAGCGGCCCGTTCATGTTCGCGACCAAGCTCGCGAGCGGCAGCGTCTACGCGGTGACGGTGAAGCAGCAGCCGGCGGGCCAGACCTGCACGGTCACGAACGCGCGCGGCACCGTGACCGACGCCGACGTCACGAGCGTCGCCGTCAGCTGTCAGTGACTCGCCGTCCACCACGCGCGCGTCTCGAGATCCTGGCAGCGCGTGTCGGCGTGATCGAGGCCGGTCTTGTCGAGTGCGACCTCGGTCCACGTTCCGGCGCCGAACGACGGGATCGACGCCGTGCCATCGGCGTTGTTCGACAGATCGAACGCGGGCTGGTCGGTTCCGCCGGTCGTGCCGACCACCGCGACCGTGCTGCCGGGCGCGTTGTCGGTGTAGTAGCCCTCGACCGTGCCGGTCGCGAGGTCGGCCGTGAAGCCTCCGTTCTCGCACAGGATCAGCTGGTCGCTGCCACGCGCGTAGACCTTGTCGTTGGCGCCCTGGTAGGAGGCGGCGCTGCAGCCGAACGGCACGCAGCCAGTGGACAGCGAGGCGATCGCGGCGATCAGGACCGAGGCGAGGAGCAAACGCATGCCGGGGTCATTCGCAACCCGGGGGCCAGGCGCTCCGCTTGCGATTCTGATGAGTTACATGCGTCGAGATGCCCGGCGATCGGCCGGGCATGACATCGCGATCAGACCATCTCCATGAACATGGTCGTCGGGTCCTCGAGCAACGACTTCACGTCCTGCAGGAACATCGCGCCGTCCCAGCCATCGGCGAGCCGGTGGTCGACCGAGATCGACAGGTTCATCAGGTGGCGCGCGACGATCTGGCCGTTGCGGACCGCGGGGCGCTCCTCGATCTTGTGGACGCCGACGACCGCGACCTCGGGGAAGTTGATGATCGGCGTCGCGAGCACGCCGCCGAGCTTGCCGAGCGAGCTGATCGTGAACGTCGAGCCGGTCAGCTCGTCGCGCGTCGCGGTGCCCTGGCGCACCGCCTCGCCGAGCCGCTCGATCTCGTTCGACAGATCGAAGATCGAGCGCCGGTCCGCGTCGCGGACGACCGACACCGCGAGCCCCTGCGGGCCCTGGGCCGCGATCCCGATGTGGTAGTACTTCTTGCGCACGATCTCCTGCGTCGTCTCGTCGAGCGACGCGTTGAGCTGCGGCCACTTCTTGAGGCCCGACACGACCGCCTTGACGATGAACGGCAGGTAGTTGAGCTTCACGCCGCGCTCGGCCGCGCGCGCCTTCGCGCGCTCGCGCACGACGACGAGCTCGGTCATGTCGATCTCCTCGACGTACGTGAAGTGCGCCGCGGTGTGGACCGAGCGCGCCATCTGCTCGGCGATCTTCTTGCGGATGCCGCGCAGCGGGATGCGCTCCTCGTCACCGCCCTTGGCGATCGCGACGGGCGCCTGCCTCACCTGCGCTGCCGGCGCGGGCGCCTGCTGGAAGTTCTTGACGTCGTCGGTCGTCACGCGGCCGTGCTTGCCGGTCGCCGGCACGCGGCCGATCTCGACGCCGAGCTGGCGCGCGAGCCGGCGCGTCGCGGGCGTCGCGAGCACCTTGTCTCGTGTCTCGGTCCGGTCGATCACCTGGATCGTGCTCGTGCTCGTGCTCGTGCTCGTGCTCGTGCTCGGCGGTTTCTTCGGTGCCTCGTGCGCCTGGACGTGACCGTTGCCCGAGCTCTTCGCCGCCTGGACGGCGCCGCCTTCTTCGTCGATCACGACGAGCACCTTGCCGACCGGGCAGATGTCGCCTTCCTTGAAGTTGATCTGCTTGATCGTCCCGGCGCGCGGTGACGGCAGCTCGACCGTCGCCTTGTCGGTCATCACCTCGACGAGCGGCTGGTCGAGCTTGACCTTGTCGCCGACCTTGACCTTCCAGCCGACGATCTCGCCTTCGACGACGCCCTCGCCGATGTCCGGCATGTAGAAATCGAACGCCATCGCTACCACTCCAGGGTCTGCCGGATCGCGGTCATCACCCGATCGGCGTTGGGCATGTACTCGTGCTCGAGCGCATACGGGAACGGAGTATCGAAACCGGTGACGCGCGCGATCGGCGCCTCGAGGTGCTCGAGCGCGCGCTCCTGGATCGCGGCGATCAGCTCGGCGCCGAAGCCGCACGTGCGCGGCGCCTCGTGGACGATCACGCAGCGCCCGGTCTTCTCGACGCTCGCGAGGATCGCGTCGATGTCGTAGGGCATCAGCGTGCGCAGGTCGAGCACCTCGACGGAGATGCCGGCCTCGGCGGCGATGCGCGCGGCCTCGTCGGCGATCGACACCATGCCGCTCCACGCGAGCAGCGTGCACTGCGTGCCCTCGCGGACGACCGCGGCCTTGCCGAGCTCGAGCGTGAACTCGCCCTCGGGCACCTCGCCCTTGCTCGCCCGGTAGATCCGCTTGGGCTCCATGAACAGCACCGGATCGTTCTGGCGCAGGCACGCGAGCAACAGGCCCTTCGCGTCGTACGGGTTGCTCGGCGCGACGACCTTGAGCCCGGGCGTGTGGATGAACAGCGCCTCCGGCGACTGCGAGTGGTAGTGGCCGCCGCGGATGCCGCCGCCGACCGGCGTGCGGATCACGACGGGGCAGGCGTACTGGCCGCCCGAGCGATAGCGGAACTTCGCCAGCTCGTTCACGATCTGATCGAACGCGGGATAGATGAAGTCGCCGAACTGGATCTCGGGCACCGGCCGCAGGCCGTAGAGCGCCATGCCGATCGCGGTGCCGATGATGCCGGCCTCGGCGAGCGGCGTGTCGATCACGCGGTCGGCGCCGAACTCGTCGTAGAGCCCGCTCGTCGCGCGGAACACGCCGCCGAACTTGCCGATGTCCTCGCCGAGCACGACGACGCGCGGATCGAGGCGCATCTGCGTCTGCAGCGCGCTCCTCACCGCCTCGATGATGTTCATCACGGGCATGCTCTATCCATGGTGGTGCGGGTTCTTGCCGCGAGGCTGCGCCATCAGGTAGGCGCGCTGCTCGCGCAGGTGCCACGGCAGCTCCTCGTAGACGTCGTCGAACAGCGTGTCGGCCGCGGGCGGGGACTTGGCGTCGGCGGCGGCGAGCGCGGAGGTGATCTGCTCGTCGTGGCGCGCCGCGAGCTCGGCCTCCCACGCCTCGCTCCACAGCCCGCGCGTCCTGAGGAAGCCGCGCAGCCGGCGCAGCGGATCCTTCTTCTCCCAGAGCTCGGGCTCGTGCGGATCGCGGTAGGCCGACGGATCGTCGGAGCTCGAGTGGCCCTGCATGCGGTGGGTCAGCGCCTCGATCAGCGTCGGCCCGAGGCCGGCGCGCGCGCGCTCGATCGCCTCGCTCGCGACCTGCCACACCGCGAGCACGTCGTTGCCGTCGACGCGCACGCCGGGCATGCCGTAGCCGACGGCCTTCGCCGCGAACGTGCGCGCCGCGGACTGCTTCTGCGTCGGCACCGAGATCGCCCAGCCGTTGTTGCGGCACAGGAAGATGCACGGCGTCTTCCACACGCCGGCGAAGTTGAGGCCGACGTGGAACTCGCCGGTCGACGACGTGCCCTCGCCGAAGAACGTCATCGCGACGTCGTCCTTGCCGAGCACCTTCGCCGCGTACGCGGCGCCGACCGCCTGCGGGATCTGCGTGCCGACCGGCGAGCTGACCGACACGAGGCGCAGCCAGCTCGCCGAGTGGTGCACCGGCATCTGACGGCCCTTCGCCGGATCGTCGGCGTTGCCGAGCAGCTGATCGACGTACTGCTGGATCGTGTAGCCGCGCCAGAACCACGCGCCCTGCTCGCGATAGCTCGGGAACACCCAGTCGGTGTCGCGCAGCGCGGCGACCGCGAAGTGCGTCGCCTCCTCGCCGATCGCCTTCATGTAGAAGCCGAGCCGGCCCTGGCGCTGCAGCCGCATCATGCGGTCGTCCATCACGCGGACGAGCAGCATGTGCTCGAAGATCCGCTGCAGCGTCGCGTCGGGGATCGCCGGCAGCTTGACGCCCGGCAGCGGCTTGCCATCGTCGTCGAGGACGCGACGCAGATCGTCTTGCGCGGGAACGGCGACCATGCCTGAGTGGGTGTTACGTGCCGCGTGCGGAGGTGTCAAGGATGCCTGACGAGTTGCGTTGGTGCAGTGCGGCGTGGATATTCGGCGCGTGATCTGGATCCTGCTCGTCGTACTCACGGTGGTCGCCGGCGTCGCCGCGGTCGGCATCGCCGCGAGCGAGCGCAAGAAGCTGGCCGGCGGCGAGGCGCCCAAGGCGCTGACCGCGGGGACCGAGCGCAGCGTGCGAGATCTGCGCGTCGGCGACGTCGTGATGATCGACGGCCGCGACTTCCTCGCCGAGGGCACGGTCGGCTACGACGAGGACGGTCACCGCTGGATCGGCGGCCGGCTGATCGACGGCGGCGACGTCAGGTGGCTGATCGTCGGCATCGAGCGCGCGGGCGGGCCGGCGATGCGCCTGCTCGCGCAGGACGACCAGACCCATGTCTCGGGCTACCCGCCCGAGGCGATCGTCGTCGGCGAGACGCGCTACGCGCTCGACAAGCGCGGCACCGCGACCTGCGAGCTGCGCGGCGATCTCGGCGGCCTGGGCGATCTCAAGAAGGATCGCCCCGAGGGCCACGTCGAGCGCTGCCGGTGGTGGCTGTACAACGCGCCCGGCGAGGACACGTTGATCGTCGAGCAGTGGGGCGCCGACTACCGCGTGCTGCGCGGCAAGAAGGTCGGCGAGGG
>JBLMXA010000641.1:0-4350 GCA_050257515.1 Acidobacteriota bacterium
GACGAGCATCTTCGGCACGTGGGTGAAGTTCGCGTCGATCCACGACACCACCGACATCACGTCGACGTGGCCGGCGTGGTGGAACGTCAGGTTCGCGCCGGTGGTGTCGTCGGTGTAGGTCGCGACCGTGTTGCCGGTGTGCACGTCGCCGGTGCAGTACGGCACGTACACCATGTTCCAGTCCTTCGACGGGCTGTCGTCGACGGTGCGGTTCAGAAACGGCGAGATGAACGGCGCGAGCTGGTAGTGATCGTCGGGGAGCCCGTTCGGGTTCGCCGCGCCGCGGATCCCGGCCGCGCCGCTGCAGCTCGGGAAGTCCCAGCACGCGCCGCCCGGCTCGAACACGACGACGAGGTTGTCGCTCGTGTTCGAGTAGTTGACCCAGAACTTGTAAGGGCTGCCGTCGCTGCACACCATGCCGTCGGGCTGGATCTCTTCCCACTGCTCGTACGCGTCGCGCTTGGGATTCAAGATCCCGCTCGGGCTCGTGCACGACGCGAGCACGAGGCAGACCGCCAGTGACCTCATGGCGCCGACGCTACCTCCGGGCGATGCGAGTTCGCCACGAAGATCGACTTGTGAGGACACTCCACTTCTGGCTACCGTCGCGGCAATGCAACGCGAGTCCCGGGTCGGGCCGTGGCTGGTCGCGCTCGGCGCGGGCTTGTGGGGAACCGAGAGCGCGTGGCGCATCCCGCTCGCGAAGGTGTTCGACGAGAGCGTGATGGTGTGGTGGGAGCACGTGATCCTCGTCGCGTGCGCGCTGCCGTTCATCCTGCCGCGCCTGGGCGAGCTGCGGCGCGTGCGCTGGCAGACGATCGCGTGGCTCGTGTTCTCCGGCATCGCCGGCTCGGCGGTCGGCACCGTGTTCTTCACGCTCGCGCTCGATCACGGCAACCCGACCGTGATCAACGTCGTGCTGAACATCCAGCCCGTGCTGTCGACGACCGGCGCGGTCGTGCTGTTCCGCGAGCGGCTCGCGCCCACGTTCGGGCCGTGGGCGCTGCTCGCGGTGGTCTCCGGCATGGTGCTCGTCGGCCTCGCGCCGGGCCTGCCGTTTCACATCGACGCCGGCGTCGGCTACGCGCTCGTGTGCGCGCTGTTCTGGGGGCTGTCGACGGTCGCCGGCCGCGGCGTGATGGTCGAGATGTCGCTTCCGCTCGCGTCGGGACTGCGCGTCGTCGTCGGCCTCGTGACGATGACCGTGGTGCTCGCGGTCTACGGCAAGCTCGACGCTGCGTGGCTGTGGCCCGCGGCAGCAGCCGCCGACCCGCCGCGCGCGGCCGGCTTCCTCGCGTTGCTCGCGATCCTGTCGGGCGGCCTGCCGCTCGTCGTCTACTTCGCCGGCCTCGCGCGCACGCGGGCGTCGACCGCCGGCTACTTCGAGATGATGCAGACGCTCGTCGCGGTGCTCGTCACGTGGGGCTTCTTCCACGCCGCGCTCGCGTGGTGGCAGGTGCTCGCCGGCGTGGTGCTGATCGCCGCGGTCGCGATGGTGCAGCGCGCGCAGGCGCGCGTGACCGTCTACTGAGCGAGCAGCGTGCCCTGGTACGCGAGCTGCTCGACCGCGTTCGTGCAATCGAACAGCCCGGTCATCTTCGGGTTGACCGCCGCGAGCTTGCTCTCGACGTCGGCGAGCTTCTCGCTGCCCTTCTGCACGAGCTTGGAATCGACGGTGACGTCGATGCCGCGCTGCACGCCGCACGCGTCGACCGTCTCGTAGTCGCCCTGCTTGCCGAGCGCGTCGAGCGTGGTCGTCGCGCCGAACAGCGGGTCGCCGGCGATCGTCACCAGCAGCACGTCCGACGGCCTGGCGGCGATGAGGTCGCGCTGCGGCGTGAGGTTCGGCTGCTTCGCGACGACGAGGATGTCCGCCTGCTTGCCCACCTCGAGCGAGCCGATCGACCTGTCCATCGCGAACGCCTTCGCCGGGTTGATCGTGACCATGTCGACGAGCTGCTCGTCGCTGAGCTTGCCCGCGAACATCCCCTGGTTGACGCGGTCGGCGATCTTGAGCTCCGCGAGCAGGTTCGACGAGCCGCTCGGCGCCCAGTCGGTGCCGAGCGACACGAGCACGCCCGCGTCGACGGCGGCCGGCACGTTCGCGGTCTTGCCGTAGAGGATCAGGTTCGACGCCGGCGACCAGACCATCTTCGCGCCGACCTCGCCCATCTCGGCGAGGTCCTGCGGCGTGAACGCGGTCGCGTGGATGATCACCGCCTGCGGCAGCGCGAGGCCCTGGCTCTTCAGCTGGCCCCACTCGGCCTCGGCGTGGGCGTCGATGCCCTCGCCGCCGTGGACGATGAACGCGTCGAGCGTGCCGGCGGCGATGCCGTGCTTGACCGAGTCGGCCCACGACGGCTTGCCCGAGATGCTGCGCGAGAAGCCGGAGATGTCCATCACGTTCTGGCGCGTCGCCTGCCGGCAGAAGTTGACCTGCTCGATGTTGCGCACGAGCGACGACGAGCACGACTGCGCCGGCGTGCCCTGGATCATCGTCGTGCCGCCGACCAGCGCGCGCGCCTCGCCGTGCTTGAGCGCCTCGCACTTGAGGCCGGCCGCGGTGACCGCGTTCTTCGGCGCCTTGACGAGCGCGTCGTAGAGGCTCGAGCTCGGCCACTGATCGCGGTCGCCGTAGCGCTTGCCGAGGTTGGCGAGCCCGACGTGGTTGTACTCGACGTGGCCGTGGCCGTCGATCAGGCCGGGGAACAGCACGCCTCCGGTCGCCACCACCGGCATCCCGGTCGGCTGACCCTGCGCGGCCGTGCGGATCTCGGCGATCTTCTCGCCATCGACGACCAGCCAGCCGTCCGCGACGACGCCGGCCGGCGTGACGATGTCGCCGCCGAGCGCGTACTGACCGCTGCGGATCGCGCTGCCGGGGCATCCGTCGCGATAGTGCGGCGTACCGCCATCGGCCTTGCCGAGCGCGGCGTTCGGATCGTCATCCGGATCGTCCTCGGAGAACGGCGAGTGGTCGACGACGTCGTCCATCACGCACGCGGCCATCAGGGCGAGAGGAAGCACGGTGCCGAGCCAGGCGAGTGTCCGCATGCCGGACGCCGGACAGCACCGGACGTGCCAGGTTCAGTCGACGTGTTGCCGGGGTGTTATGCCCCGTCAGAGGTGGTGACTCCCGATTCCCTGGCTACGACTCCAGCCGCCAGCAACTGCCCGTCATCGCTGGGGTTGTCGCAGCTGTTGCGGGGCGTCATTCGCGAACAGTTGAGCGATCTTCGCCCGCAGGTTGTGACCGGCGAGCGGGCCGAGTGCTGCCAGGCCGCGTGATACCGTGGATGGAGTGGGGGAGCCGACGACGATTGGCGCCTACCGCGTCCTGCGCCGGATCGGCGAGGGCGGGATGGGCACGGTCTACGTCGCGGAGCACACGCTGCTCGGCCGGCGCGCCGCGATCAAGGTGCTGTTGCCGGAGCTCTCCGCCAAGCAGGACATCGTCAAGCGCTTCTTCAACGAGGCGCGGGCGGTCACCCAGATCGCGGATCCCGGCATCGTCCAGGTGTTCGACTATGGCCACCACGCGGACGGCAGCGCGTACATCGTCATGGAGCTGCTCGAGGGCGAGCCGATGGACCGGCGGCTGCGGCGGCTCGGTCAGTTCTCGGTAGACGACTGCCTCCGGCTGTCTCGGATGATCTGCGCGTCGCTCGCCGCCGCGCACGCCAAGGGCATCGTCCACCGCGATCTCAAGCCCGACAACATCTTCATCGTCGGCGATCCGGCGGTCACCGGCGGCGAACGGCCGAAGATCCTCGACTTCGGCATCGCGAAGCTGTCGGGCGACGACGATCACCCCGACGCGATCAAGACCCGCACCGGCGTGGTCATGGGCACGCCCGTGTACATGTCACCCGAGCAGTGCCGCGGCATGGGCGCGGTCGATCACCGCTCGGACATCTACTCGTTCGGCTGCGTGATGTTCCGCATGCTGACGTCGCGCCCGCCGTTCGCCGGGCCGGGGTCGGGCGACCTGATCGCCGCACACCTCCGCGAGCCTCCGCCACTCGCGGCGTCGCTCGTGCCCGCGATCCCCGACGTCGTCGATCGGATCCTCCAGCGCTGTCTCGCCAAGGCACCCGGCGACCGCTTCCAGTCGATGACCGAGCTCGCCGAGGCGATCGCCGCCGCCGAGGCGGTGCTGCACCGGTCGAGCGTGCCGACGATGGCGCTGGCCGCGTGGCCGACGCCAGCGCCGCTCGGCGCGCCCGCGCCGGTCGCGACGCCGACGACGATCAGCGGCGCCGCCGGGCAGACCGCGCCGCCGCAGGCGGCCGCGCGCGCCCGCGGCCGCGTCGCGGTGATCGCCGGGGTCGCGATCGCGGCGCTCGCGGT
>JBLMXA010000642.1:0-9355 GCA_050257515.1 Acidobacteriota bacterium
CCTGCGCCGGCACGTCGCGTGCTCTCTGCCAAGGTATGGCTTTCCGCAAGATCCTGTGTCCGATCGACTTCTCCCCGGGATCGCGCGAAGCGCTGCAGCAGGCCGCCGAGCTTGCCCGTGACTCGCACGCGCCGCTCGTGCTCGCGCACGTGTCCGAGCCCGCGACCTGGATGACCGGCGGCGAGTTCTCGCTGGCGCCCTCCGTGATCCAGGACCTCGTCGACGCCGAGGAGGCGGAGCTCGCGAAGTGGCGAACCCAGGCCAAGATGTTCGGCGCGAACGAGATCGCCGCCAAGTTCCTCACCGGCGCCGCCTGGGATCAGATCGTGCGGGCGGCGGAAGACGATCCCGACGTCGATCTGATCGTCATGGGCACGCACGGCCGCACCGGCCTCAAGCACGTGCTGCTCGGCTCGGTCGCCGAGAAGGTCGTGCGCCACGCGCCCTGCCCCGTCCTCGTCATCCGGCAGCGCGAGGAAGCGTGATGGTCACCGACCGCTCGCACGAGCGCGAGCTGATGGTCGAGCGCCAGCTGCGTCGCCGCGGCATTCACGACCCGCGCGTGCTCGCCGCGATGGCGACCGTGCCGCGCGAGGAGTTCTTGCCGCACGAGCTCGCGAGCGAGGCCTACGACGACAACCCACTGCCGATCGAGGCCGGGCAGACGATCTCGCAGCCGTTCATCGTCGCGCTGATGATCGAGGCGCTGCAGCTCGAGGGCCGCGAGCGCGTGCTCGAGATCGGGACCGGCTCCGGCTACGCCGCCGCGGTGCTCGCGTGCTGCGCGGGCCAGGTGTTCACGATCGAGCGTCACGCCGAGCTCGCCGAGCTCGCGACCGCGCGGCTCGCGCGGCTCGCGTACAACAACGCCGAGGTGCGCCACGGCGACGGCACGCTCGGGTGGACCGAGCACGCGCCGTACGGAGGCATCGTCGTCGCCGCCGGCGGCCCCGACGTGCCCACGGCGCTGCTCGACCAGCTCGCGATCGGTGGCCGCATCGTGATCCCCGTCGGCACCAGCCGCGCGCAGGAGCTCGTCCGCGTCACCCGCACCGGCGAGCACGATTACCGGCGCGAGAACCTCGGCCCCGTGCGGTTCGTGCCGCTGATCGGCACGCATGGCTGGGCCGATGCGCGCGCGTCGAGCACGCGGCCGGCGCTGGTGTCGAAGCTGATCCGCGAGTGCGCCGAGCCGATCGCGCGCATCGACGACGCGGCGATCGACGGCCTGCTCGACCGCATCGGCGACGCGAAGGTCGTGCTGCTCGGCGAGGCGACGCACGGCACGTCCGAGTTCTACCGGATGCGCACGCGCATCACGCAGCAGCTGATCCTGCGCCACGGCTTCACCGCGGTCGCCGTCGAGGCCGACTGGCCCGACGCGTCGTCGATCGATCGCTACATCCGCAACCTCGCGCCGCGCGCGCGCCCGTGGGTGCCGTTCTCGCGGTTCCCCGAGTGGATGTGGCGCAACCGCGAGGTCGAGGCGCTCGTCGAATGGCTGCGCGCGTACAACGTCGACGCGCACGTGCCGGTCAGCTTCTCCGGGCTCGATCTGTACAGCCTGTTCACGTCGGCGTCGGAGGTCGTGCACTATCTCGATCGCGTCGATCCGCCGGCCGCGAAGATCGCGCGCGAGCGCTACGGCCGGCTGACGCCGTGGCAGAGCGATCCGGCGGCGTACGGCCACGCCGCGCTCGTCGGCCGCATCGAGCCGTACGAGAAGGAGATCGTCGCGATGCTGCGTGACCTGCTCGCGCGGCGGCTCGACTACGCCTCGCAGGACGGCGACGAGTTCTTCGACGCCGCGCAGAACGCGCATGTCGTCGCGAACGCCGAGCGTTACTACCGCGTCATGTACTACGGCTCCGTCGAGTCGTGGAACCTGCGCGACCAGCACATGTTCGACACGCTGCGCGCGATCCTGAAGCACCGCGGCGAGGACGCGAAGGTCGTGGTGTGGGAGCACAACTCTCACCTCGGCGACGCCGCCGCGACCGAGATGGCCGCGCGCGGCGAGCACAACGTCGGCCAGCTGTGCCGCCGCCACTTCGGCGGCGACGTGTACTCGGTCGGCTTCGGCACCGATCACGGCGTCGTCGCCGCCGCCCACGACTGGGACGGGCCGATGATGCGCATGCGCGTCCGCCCGGCCCGCGTCGACAGCTACGAGCGCCTGTGCCACGACTCGCGCGTGCCCGCGTTCACGCTCGCGCTGCGCGATCCGGTGCGCGGCGAGCTCCGCGACGAGCTCGCCGAGCCGCGCCTCGAGCGCGCGATCGGAGTCGTCTACCGCCCCGACACCGAGCTCCAGAGCCACTACTTCCAGGCCGTGCTGCCGGAGCAGTTCGACGAGTACGTCTGGTTCGACGAGACCGACGCCGTCGAGCCGCTGCCGGCAGGCGAGATCCTCGAGCAGCCCGTCCTCCATCCCTTCGCCCTGTGAGGAGCCCATGTACCGCGCATGCATCGCCATCGCTGACGCGACTCGTGCCCGCGTGTTCGCCTTCGAGCGCACCGCCGATGTCTCGGGAGTTCACGAGGAGTTGATCGAGCAGGCGGATCTCGTCAACCCGGCGCGCCGCCGCCGCCCCTCGGAGCTGTTCTCCGACTCGCGGCCCGGATCCAGCCGCACCGGCACCCGCGGCTTCGCGTTCGACGATCACCGCGATGCCCACGTCGACAAGCTCGACGACGAGTTCGCGGCCGCGACCGTGACCGAGATCAGGCGCATCCTGCGCGAGGCGAAGGCGCACCGGCTGATCGTGTGCGCGAGCCCGCGCATGCTCGGTGCGCTGCGCGTCGCCGAGCTCCGCCACGACGGCGTCGCGATCGACGAGCTGCCGCGCGATCTCGTCAAGCTGACGATCTCCCAGCTGCGCGACGCGCTCGCGAGCTACGGCCTGTTGCCTCCGCCTCCGCCGCGCCTCGCGCGCCAGGCCTGAGAACTTGAACCGCCAAGGCGCCGAGCCCGCCAAGCGAGAGGAAGAGGATCGAACCACAAAGACACAAAGCACACAAAGCGTCTGATCTTCGTGTCCTTTGTGTCTTTGTGGTTCCTCTCTACTGGCAGCCGCCCGCGGAGCCGATCGACATCGGCGAGCCGCCCGGGCAGGTGACCTCGCACGTCGAGCCGCCGCCGCAGTTGATCGAGCAGCTGCCGGTGCACGTGATGTGGCAGGTCGCGCCGCCCGAGCAGTCGACGCTCGCGCTCGGGCCGACGGTCATCGAGCACGACGACGAGCCGGTGCACTTGAGGCTGCACGACGACCCGCACGCGCCGGTGCAGTCGTTGGAGTTCGAGCAGTCGAGCGAGCAGCTCGCGCCGCAGGTGTCGGTCGACACGTCACAGGTCTGGCCCGAAGGACACGCGCACGTCGCGCCGGTGCATTTGGGAGGCGTACCGCTGCTGCTGCTGCACGCCGTGACGACGAAGAAGATAAGCGAGACAAGCCGCATGCAGCCATCTTAGGGGAACGAGCGGCCGTTCGCGCTGTACATTGCGTGCACACGCCACGCGATCGTCGCGAACGCGGCCGCGAGCGCGAGACCTACATCGGCGATGCCGATCGGCGCGACGCGCATCACGCGCGCGAGCCCCGGCAGCGACAGCACGAGCGGCACGCTCAGCGTGATCGCGATCGCGACGATCCAGAAGCGCCGTGTGCGCGGCAGACCGACGCGCCACCACGGCGCGCCGAGCCCGCGCTCGACCCACGCGACCGCGAGCCCGCCGGCGATCACCGCCGCGAGCGCGGCCGTGCGCGCGGCCTCGTCGCCGGCGCCGCGGCGTAGGAGGAAGATCCCGAGCGCGGCGAGCGACAGCACGATGCCGCTGACGAGCGAGCGCACGAGCAACCGTCGCGGCAGCATCGGATCGCGCGGCGGCCGCGGCGGCCGCGTCATCAGATCGGCGGGCGCTGGCTCGCCCTCGAACACGAGCGCCGACACGGGGTGGATCACGAGCTCGAGCCACACGAGGTGGATCGGCAGCAGGATCGGCACGCCGACGATCGGCGCGGTGAGCGCGAGCCCGACCAGTGGCACGTGGAACGCGACGAGGAACAGGAACGCGCGCTGGAGGTTGAGGTAGATGTGGCGGCCCTCGCGCACGCTGTCGACGATCGCGCCGAGGTCATCGCGGAGCAGCACCAGGCCGGCGGCCTCGCGCGCGACCTCGGTGGCGCGCTCGCCCATGCTGACGCCGATCGATGCGCGGCGCAGCGCGGGCGCGTCGTTGATGCCGTCGCCGGCCATCGCGACGATCTCTCCGGCCTCGACGAGCCGCTCGACGATCTCGTACTTCTGCTCGGGGCGAATGCGGGCGAGCACGCTCGCGTCGCGCAGCCGCGCGGTGCGCTCGGCGGGTGGCAGCGCCTCGAGCTCGGCGCCGGTGACGACGTGGTGGTCCTGCACCGGCAGGCCGACGGCCTCGGCCACCGCGCGCGCGGTGAGCGCGTGATCGCCGGTGACGATCTTGATCGCGATGCCGGCGCTGCGGCAAGCCTCCACGGCGTCGCGCGCCTCCGCGCGCACCGGATCGCGGAAGCCGAGCAGGCCGACGAGCATCGCGTCGTGCTCGGCCTCGGCGCGATCGGCCGGTGCCTCGCCGTCGCCGTCGCGGCGCGCGACCGCGAGCACCCGCATGCCTCGCGCGGCGAGCGCGTGCATCGCCGCCACCGCACGGGCGCGGTCCGCGTCGCCGATCGCGCAGTGCTCGACCACACCCTCGAGCGCGCCCTTGATCGCGACGGTCCACCGCGCGCCGCGCTGCCACACGTGCGTCATGTGGCGGCCGGCCGCCTCGAACGGGTGGTCGGCGGCGAGCCGCGCGGCGCGGTGGAGCGCGGCGACGTCGATCCCGTGATCGCGGCAGTGGCGCGCGATCGCGAGCTCGAGCGCGTCGTCGGGCGCCGGCTCGCACGCGAGCGCGGCGGTCTCGAGCAGCTCGTCGTCGTCGCCGGCCAGCGCGAGGTGCTCGTCGAGCTCGAACCGCGCGTGGGTGAGCGTGCCGGTCTTGTCGATGCAGATCACGGTCGTCGAGCCGAGCGCCTCGACGCTGACCAGCCGGCGCACGAGCAGCCCCTTGCGCGCGAGCCGCGCGGCGCCGATCGACAGGAACACCGTGAACACGAGCGGAAACTCCTCGGGCGCGGCCGCCATCGCGAGGCTGACCGCGGCGATCGCGGCGGTGCCTGCATCGACGCCGCGCGCGAGGTCGGTCACGAGCAACCCGGCCGCGACGAACAGCGCGGCGGTGTACAGCCGGCGCACCATGCGGCCGATGCGCTGCTGTAGCGGCGTCTGCCCGGCGGTGCCCTCGGCGACCAGCGCGGCGACCTTGCCGTAGCTCGTCGCGCGGCCGGTCACGGTGACCTCCGCCTGCGCGCGGCCGGCGAGCACGCGCGAGCCCGCGTGCAGCGGCTCGCCATCGCCGCGCGGCTGCGGCTCGGACTCGCCGGTCAGGTGCGACTCGTCGACGGTGACGCTGCCGCCGGGCAGCACGCGGGCGTCGGCGAACACGAGATCGCCCTCGCGCACGACGAGCACGTCTCCCGGCACGAGCTGCTCGGTCGGCACCTGCTGCTCGCGCTCGTCGCGGATGACGTGCGCGGTCGGCGCGACCGCGGCGCGCAGGCGGGCGAGCGCGCGCTCGGAGCGCGCCTCGAGCAGGACGTCGACGCCGAGCACCGGCACGAGCGCGACGAACAGGATCACCGCGTCGGCGTGCTGGCCGAGCGCCCAGTCGAGCGCGCCGGCGATCACGAGCATCAGCGCCATCGGATCGGCGAGCAGCGCGAGCGCTTGCTTCGCGCGCTGCCAGTGCGCCGCGGCGACGAGGCGGTTCGGGCCCACCGCGTGCAGGCGGGTCGCGGCGTCGGCAGACGACAGTCCGGGCACGCCTTGCTACGAAGCAAGCCGGGCGCCAGCGCCGCGCCGCAAGCCGTGCGCGAACCGCCGCGCACGCGTCTTGCTTCGGAAAAAGTCGTGGCAACTCTGGCGTTCCTGGGCGCCGTCGACACCGTCACCGGCTCGCGCTACCTCGTCCAGGCTGGCGACGCGCGCGTGCTCGTCGACTGCGGGTTGTTCCAGGGCCCGAAGAAGCTGCGCGAAAGGAACTGGAGCCCGCCGCCGTTCGAGCCCGGCTCGCTCGCCGCCGTCGTGCTGACGCACGCGCACATCGATCACAGCGGCTACCTGCCGCGGCTCGTCAAGGCGGGCTTCACCGGCCCGGTGTACTGCACCGCGGGGACGCGCGAGCTGCTGCGCTTGCTGCTCCCCGACTCCGGGTTCCTGCAGGAGGAGGAGGCGAAGCACGCCAACCGCGGCGGCTACTCGAAGCACCACCCGGCGCTGCCGCTCTACACGCGCGACGAGGCGGAGGCGTGTCTCGGCCAGCTCGTCGCCGTCGAGCTCCACCGCGACCTCGAGGTCGCGCCCGGCGTGACCGCGCGGTTCTCGCGCGCCGGCCACATCGTCGGCTCGGCGTGCGTGCGGCTCGCCGCCGGCGGCACGACGATCGCGTTCTCGGGCGACGTCGGCAGGCCCGGCGATCCGATCATGAAGCCGCCCGAGCCGATGCCCGCGGCCGACACGCTCGTCGTCGAATCGACGTACGGCGACCGCTTGCACGCAGGCGACGACATCCGCGACGTGCTCGCGCGCACGATCGTCGAGACGATCGAGCGACGCGGCGTGATCGTCGTGCCGTCGTTCGCGGTCGGCCGCGCGCAGCACCTGCTGCACCTGCTCGGCGAGCTGCGCGACGCGCACCGCATCCCCGAGTGCCCGATCTTCCTCGACAGCCCGATGGCGATCGACGCGACCGAGCTGTTCCTCGCGCATCACGAGGAGCACGGGCTCACCGACGCCGAGTGCGCCGCGATGGGCCGGCTGCCGAGCTACTCGCACACCGCCGACGACTCGAAGGCGATCGATCGCCGCGACGATCCGATGATCATCATCTCGGCGAGCGGCATGGCGACGGGCGGACGCGTGCTCCACCACCTGCGCCGGTTCCTGCCCGACGAGCGGGCGACCGTGATGTTCGTCGGCTACCAGGCGGCGGGCACGCGCGGGCGCACGCTGATCGACGGCGCCCGCGAGCTCAAGCTGCTCGGCCAGTACGTGCCCGTGCGCGCGCACGTCGTCGCGATCGACGGGCTGTCGGCACACGCCGACTACGCCGAGCTGCTCGCGTGGCTGCGCGCGTCCGAGCTCGCGCCGCGCCGCGTGTTCGTCACGCACGGCGAGCCGGCCGCCGCCGACGCGCTTCGCCGCCGCATCCGCGACGCGCTCGGCTGGGACGCGATCGTGCCGGAGGTCGGTGGGGTGGTCACGCTCTAGAACCGGCCGAACGCGGCGAGCCCGACGCCCTGCCCGTTCGCCGTCGGCGACACGACGACGGAGTCCGCCGGCGCCGTGAAGTAGACCACCGCGGCCGCGCCCGCGAGCACGGCCGATGCCAGCGCGAACCCGGTACCGATGTCGGCGAGACGCTGCGCGGAGTGGATCTGCTCGCTGCCCGTGTTGTCGCACGTGATGCCGCCGGCGATCCGCATGCAGTGCGTGCCGTCGGCGGCGGAGTTCCAGTCGCTGCGGCCGATCAGACCGAGCGCGAGCCCGGTGATCGCCGAGGCCCCGGCCGCGCCGCCGAGGACGAGCGCGAGCCGCAGGCGAGGCCGCCGGCGGCTGCCCTCGTGGCCGGCGGCCGGCGGCGGCTCGTGCGCGCCGGCGAGCGCGGGGATGTCGATGGTGACGCTGCCGCCGGCGTCGCCGTGCTCGGTCTTCGTGAACGGCGCGCGGCCGGGCGCGCGCGCGGTGACCTCGATCGGTCCCGGCTCGACACGGTCGCGGATCTCGGCGGCGGGCTGCGCGCTGCGCCCGCCGATCGTGATCTCGAGCCCGTCCCGGCGCGGCTCCGCGACGCGCACGATCACCTCGACGAGCTTCGCGGCCACCGCGTCGGCGCGACCGCGCGCGAACTTGGCGCGCGCGGCGTTGCCGGTGCGGTCGAACTCCTGCGCCGCCTGGTCGAAGAAATGCCAGGCCTCGCGCAGGTGGCCGAGCTGCTCGTGGCAGTCGCCGAGGTTGAGCTCGGTGCCGACGGCGTGATCGAGCTGGTAGCTGCGCGTGAACCGCTCGCACGCCTCGGCGTACTTGCCGGCCTTCGCGAGGGAGCGGCCCTCGTCGAACAGGCGGTCGGCGTCGCTGGGCCCGTCGGCGCGCGCGACCGATACCGTCGCGATCGCAGCGAGCGTGATCCAAGTGACCGTTCGCACTGAGGAGTGCGATCGTTGCGCAGTTCGCCCCGCATCGCAACGGCTGTTGATCGGCTCTCGCCGCGCGACCTACAATCAGCACGTGGTACTCGCTCGGGGAGCCTCGGCATGGTGGCTCGTGCTGCTCGCCGCGACCGGCTGCCGGCAGATCTTCGGACTGTCGGATCCGATCGACGCCGGAGGGCCTGGCGGCGGCGACGGCAAGCCGAAGGACGGCATGACGGTCGACGTGCCCGTGTTCGACGGACCGAACTGCTACGGCGAGCCGGGCTGGCAGGTCTGCCTGAGCTCGCCGCCGAGCGGGCCGGTGTCGCTACCCGCGAACGTCGACAGCGAGGGCGTCACGGTCTGCGCGACGACCCAGCCGACGAGCTGGTCGGGTGCCGGCCAGCCGCACGCGTGCTTCGTGATCGGCACGACGATCACGGTGTCGAGCAGCTATGCGACCGGCAACTACCCGCTCGTGCTCGTCGCGAGCGACTCGATCACGATCGGCGACCTCGACATCTCCGCGCACGGCACGGCCGGGGCGGATCCGGGCGCCGGCGGCAATCCGAACGGCGCGTGCAGCTTCGGCACGACGCCGCAGACCGACGGCAGCGGCGGCGGTGGGGGCGCCGGCGCCACGCTCGCGACCCAGGGCGGCGACGGCGGCAGCGGCAACGCGGCCGCCGCCTCGGGTGGGACCGCGAGCCCCGGCGGCGCGCCATCGCGGCTGCGCGGCGGCTGCCGCGGCCAGAACGGCGGCGACGGCGGTGGCCTGACGCACGGCAGCGGCGGCAACGGCGGCGGCGCGGTCTACCTCGTCGCCGGTAACACGATCACGATCACCGGGTCGATCAACGCGTCGGGCGCGGGCGCCGGCGGCGCCGGCGTGTTCGGCGGCGGTGGCGGCGGCGGCGGCGGCGGCATGATCGTGCTGGACGCGCCGTCGATCATGGCGAGCGGCGCGGTGCTGATCGCGAACGGCGGCGGCGGCGGTGCCGGCGGGACCAGCGCGGCCAGCGGCGGCAACGGCAGCACGCCGAGCACCCAGGCCGCGACCACGGCCGCGGCCGGCGGCACCGGCGGCG
>JBLMXA010000643.1:0-7329 GCA_050257515.1 Acidobacteriota bacterium
GGAGTCCGAGCTCGCCGGCGAACGTCAGGTCCTCCGACGAGCCTTCCGCCTCGACGTGCGCGCGCACCTCGCGCGCCAGCTGCGGATCGTCGAGCACCGAGGCGCGATCGAGATCGGTCACGAGCACGGGCAACCGCCGGCGCAGGATCTCCACGAGCCCGCCGGTCGACCACTCCTGGATCAGCCGGTACTCGTCATCGGTGATGCCGACGACCTGCACGAAGCGCGCGCGGCCGTGCGGCGAATCGATCTCGCCGAGCTCGGGATCGTCGGCGAACAGGATCGCGGTGATCCGGGTGTCGAGCTCGACCGCGATCGGGCCGTTGAGGCCCATCTTGTGCCCGGCCGCAAACCGGTTGCCGGTGCCGAACACGTAGCGGCCGAGGTTCTGCAGGAAGTTGAGCGGCCACGCCGGCACCTCGGTGTCGTCGACGTCGCGCCGCAGCCGCAGCGTCAGCTCGAACCCGAAGCCGCTCTCGTCGGGATCGTCGGTCTCCTTGCGGAACAGATCGGTGAACCCGTACGTGACGAAGTGAAAGTGTGGGACCGGCTCCTCGCGCAGGTAGACCGAGATCCCGTGCAGTGGATCGTTGCCGCCGAGCGAGTACGGCAGCGCGGTGCCATGGTGCGCGTGCGGGCTCGCGTCGCCGTAGACCGCCGCGAGCGCGCGATCGATCGCGTCCCAGCCGGGCGCGTCGTCGTCGACCTCGCCGCGGTCGTCGTCGGGCCGCGCGAGCACGCCCTCGAGTGCGTCGTCGCGCACGAGGCAGCCGACGAGCACGGCCTCGAGCTCGGGCGCGAGTCGCTCCGCGAGCGCCGGGAGCACCTGCTCGCGCTCGCCGTCGGACAGCTCGCGCAGCTCGTCGAGCGCCGCGAGCTGCGCCGCGAGATCTGGCTCGCGCTCGAGCCGCGCGAGCAGCGCGCGGTGCGCGACGCCGTCGTCGAGCCACCGCCACGCCAGCTCGCTCCACCCGGCGCGCGGCGTGCGCTCGAGCTCGGCGAGCACGTCGCCCGTGCGGATCGCCTGCTGTCGCGCGCGCGCGTCGGCCTCGATGCGGCGCTGCTCGGCACGGCGCGGATCGAGATCGAGCGCGCGAAACGCGGCGAGGTGATCGCGCATCGACCGGATCGCGCCGAGCTCGTCGCGCCCGGCGCGCAGCTCGTCGACGAGCGCGGCCGCGTCGCGCACGAGCCGCGCGCGATGGCGGCGGCAGATCTCGAGGTAGCCGGCGAGCTCGGGCTCCTCGAACAGGTACGCGCGCCACATCGAGTACAGCGCGGTCGGGATGAACTTCTCGCACGCCTCGTAGCGCGCGGGCAGCTGGTCCTGCGGCACGACCTGGTTGAAGTCGGCCATGAACAGCCGCGGGATGTCGGCGACGTCGCCGCCGCGCAGGAGCGCGCAGATCCAGCGCGACCGGTAGAAGAAGAACTCGGTGTCGCGCCGCTTCGGATCGAGGTGCGCGAGCTCGCGGTCGCCGAGCGCGAAGTGCCAGGTCGGCGCGACCTTGCCCGTCAGCTTGCGCAGCGCGATCGCGAACGCATCGTCGGAGACCTGGCGGTCGCGATGCGCGCGCACGAGCGCCGCGAGGTACACGAGGCTGTCGACCGAGTCGGCGAGCACGCCGGTGAACGCGCGCGTGGCGTGATCGAAGTGGAGCACCTGGCGGGCGCCGTCCCACTCGTACAGCTCGACGTGATAGCTGTCGCCGTTGCGCTGCGCGCCGAGGCAGAACACGCCGCAGAACGCCTCGACGAGCCCGGTCGCGAGCGGCGCCTGCTGGTCGCGACACACGAGCTGCTCGAACAGGTTACCGTCGCCCGCTGGTGCGAGCGCGTCGGCGAGCGTCAGCTCGGCGAAGCAATCGCGCCCGCGCGCGAGCGCGCGCAGCCGCGCGACCTCCGGCGGCACCGGCGCGCCGTAGTCGCGCTCGAACGCCTCGGCCTCACCCGGCCGCGCCGTCTGCTCGGGCTCGTCGACGAGCTCCGCCAGCCCGCGCGCGACGAACCCCTGCGGGCCGGTGACGAACACCGCGTCGCGCGGGCGCGTGCTGCCGAACACGTCGATGCGGTCCGCCCACGTCGCGTCGCCGGGCGGCGCGAGCTTGAGCACGAGCCCGTGATCGCCGCCGATCAGCGCACCACCGCCGAACCGCCGCACCGACCACAGGTGCGCGGTCGTCGCGGTGTCGTGCGCGTGCCACGTGCGGCCGTCGTCGCTCGACACGAGCACCAGCCCGCGATCGCCGACGATCACGACGCGGCCGTCGGCGAGCACGTCGATCGCCTCGAGATCGACCTCGACGCCGCTCGTCGCGCGCGAGAACCACGCCCCGTCGGGCGAGCGCGCGATGAACCCGCCGTCGCCGACGACGAGCCAGGTGCCGTGCCGCGTCTGCGCGAACGCGGTGAGCGGCTGCTTCGCGCCGGTCGCGACCGTCGCGACGTCGCCGTCGCGCCAGCGCCGCACGAGGCCGTCGCCGCCGAGCACGATCAGCTCGTCGCGCACCGCGTAGGCGGCGGCGAGCCGGGTCGTCGTGCCGAGCTCGACGCGCTCGGGGCGATCGCCGAGCACGCGCGCCGTGTAGCCGCTGCCACCGACCACCCACACCGCGCCGTCGGGTGCGAGCGCGAGCCCGAACAGGCACGCATCGGTGCCGGTCTCGAACAGCTTCCACGTCGCCCCGTGATCGCGCGACAGCGCGAGCTGACCGTGCTCGCCGCACGTCCACACGCCGTCGCCGACGGCGAGCAGCGCGCGCAGCCCGAGCCGCCGCGGCGTCGTGCGCGGCTCGAAGTGGCGCGCGTTCGAGGACGCGAGCACCGTCGGCGCGCGGTACGAGGTGCCGCCGGCGGTCAGGATCAGCCGATCGGTGATCGCGAAGCTCGCGACATAACCGGCGTCCTCGCGCGGAGCCTGCAAGACCGTCAGCTCGAGCTCCCCGCTCATGCGCCGACCCATTCTCACTCGCCGTCGCGGACAGCGCACCGGGAGTGGCGCGAAATCACGGGCAGGTCGCGCCGATCTGCTTCACGCCATCGGTCGCGGCCTTGCACGCCTCGGCCATGTGCGCGCGCTGGTCGATCGGCATCTGCGCGGCCTGCTGTGCGAGCTGCGCGTACGTCTGCATCAGCGCGTCGCGCGTCCCCTGCGGGATCTTGTCGCACGACGCGAGCCTCGTGATCGCCTGGCCCCACGCATCGCACTCGGGGATGCCGGTCGCGATCGCGACGCCCGCGGCGGGGAACCCCCACACGCCGAGGTTGCCCGCGGCGAAGCAATCGTCGCCGCCGCCGACGGTCACGCACGCGCGCAGCGTGTCGTTCCACTTGTCGGCGACGCATGCCTTCTTCATGCGATCGCGCGACTCGGCGATCATCCTCGTGCGGTCCTTGCCCTTGATCCAGTCGAGCTTGGCCTTCCACCGCGCGTCGGCGTAGTGCGCCGCGACGGCCCTGTCGCAGGTGATCTTCTTCGGCTGCTTGCGCGCGTCGGCGAGCTTGCCGGCGACCGCGTCGATCTCGGCGAGCCGCGCCGCGATCCGCGCGTGCGCCGCGGCGTCGATGCCCGCCATGCACGCCTCGACGTTGTCGGGCTGGATCGTCGACATGCACTGGCGCAGCGTGTTCGGCCACGAGTCGGCGTCGCACAGCTGCTCGAGCGCGTGCTTGCGCATCGCGCCGTCCCACGTGACGTCGTCGCCGGCGAGCTTGACCGCGGGCGGGAAGCCGCCGGCGTTCTTCACCGCCTCGGCGCACTCGACGTCGGGAGCATCGACGCCGCCGTCGAGCCCGCCGTAGTCGTCGCCGCCGTAGCTCGCGCCGCCCCACTTGTCGCTCCATGCCGCGAGCGTGTCGTCGTACGACGCGCGCTGCTCGTCGGTGAGCTTCGCGAGGCACGCGCTCGCCTGCGGCTTGCTCGCGACGCAATCGATCACGTCGCGCGGCCAGCGATCGATCTCGCACGCGTTCGCGATCGCCGCCTCGCGCGCGCGGCCGGCCTGCGCCGGATCGTCCGCGCTCTCGATCGGCCCGCGCAGGATCACGCCGACGTCCGCGCACGTCGGCGCGGCCGGCACCGGCGCGTGATGCGCGATCGGCGGCGCCGGCGGAGGCGACGTGCCGCCGCAGGCGACGATCACCGCGACCAGCGCGAGGCGGGACATCCCGCCATGTTGACACGAAATCAGAGCGCCGCGACGGGAACGTCGATCGCGGTGCGGTCCTCGCGCGCGATCAGCTGCGCCTTCGCGACGACGCCCGGCAGCACGTTCGCGGCGAAGTAGTGCGCCGCGAACTTCTTGCCCGCGTAGAACGCCTGGTCGGGGTGATCCGCGGGCAGCTTGGCCGCCGCGGCATCCGCGATCGCGGCCTGCTCGAGGAGCAGCCAGCCGATCGTCGTCTCCGACATCATCTCGAGGAACCGGTTCGCGACCGCCGGCACCATCTCGATCTTGCCGCCGCCGAACCACTGCATGAACTTGCCGCCGGTCGCCGTCAGCGCCTCGATCGCCTGCGCGAGCGTCGCGACGCCCTCGCGGCCCTTGTTCGCCGCGATGAACTTCGCGACGTCGGCGCCGAACTGCTGGACGTTCGCGCCGCCGCGCTGCATGAGCTTGCGGCCGACGAGGTCCATCGCCTGGATGTGGTTCGTGCCCTCGTAGATCGAGAAGATCTTCGAGTCGCGGCAGTACTGCTCGACCGGCCAGTCGCGCAGGAACCCGGCGCCGCCGTAGACCTGGATCGCGGTCGCGCAGATCTGGAACGCCTGATCGCTCGCGTACGCCTTGAGCAGCGGCACGAGCAGGTCGACCTGGCCCTGGTGGTACTCGAGCTGAATCTTGTCGCCGTTGGTCTTCGCGAGCGCGGTGACGCGATCGAGGTGCATCGTCAGCTTGACCGCGAGCGCGCGCAGGCCCTCGCTCTTGGCCTTCATGTCGAGCAGCATACGCTTGACGTCGGCGTGCTCGATGATCGGCACGCGCGGCGCGGTCGCGTCCTTCCACTGCTTGATCGAGCTGCCCTGCTTGCGCTCCTTCGCGTAATCGAGCGCGTTGAGGTACGCCGAGCCGGCGAGCGAGAGCCCCTGCAGCCCGACGCCGATGCGGGCGTAGTTCATCAGGTGGAACATCTGGGACATGCCCTTCTGCTCCGTCGTGCCGACGAGCTCGCCGATACAGCCGCCGCTATCGCCGAACACGAGCTGCGCGGTCGCCGACGCCTTGATGCCCATCTTGTGCTCGATGCCGGCGACCGCGACGTCGTTCGGCGTACCGTCGGGCCGCACCTTCGGCACGATGAACAGCGACAGCCCCTTCGTGCCGGGAGGCGCGTCGGGCGTGCGCGCGAGCACCATGTGGACGATGTTCGGCGTCATGTCGTGATCGCCGCCGGAGATGAAGATCTTCGTGCCCTTGATGTCGTACTTGCCGTCGGCGCGGCGGATCGCCTGCGTCGTCGCCGAGCCGACGTCGCTGCCGGCCTGCGGCTCGGTGAGGCACATCGTGCCCGCCCACGTGCCGCTCATCATCTTCGACACGTACGTCGCCTGCTGCTCCGGCGTGCCGAAGTGGACGATCACGTCGGCCGCGCCCTGCGTGAGCGCGGCGTACATGTTGAACGACGTGCACGCGCCGCACATGAACTCCTCGACCAGCAGCGACAGCGTGAACGGGCCGCCCTGGCCGCCGTGCTTCTCCTCGACCGCGAGCGTGCGCCAGCCGGCATCGAACAGCGCCTTCCACGCCTCCTTGAAGCCGGGCGGCGTCTTGACCTGGCCGTTCTCGAGCTTGCAGCCCTGCTCGTCGCCGACCGCGTTGATCGGCCCGAGGTACTTCTGCGACCACTCGTAGGCCTGCTCGAGCACCGCGAGCACCTCGTCCTTGCCCCAGTTCTCGAACGGCGGTTTGCCGATGATCTCGTCGAGCTTGAACTGCTCGAACAGCAGGAAGCTGAGCTCGCGGAGGTTGGCCTTGTAGTAATTCTGCTGCGACATCGTGGTCCTCGCGGGATGAATGAGCCGTCATTCATTTTATGACCTGACTGATGCGCCGCGTCAAGCAGCGTCGGGTATGTTCGCCAACATGTTGAACGACAAGGTCATCGTCATCACCGGCGCGAGCCGCGGTATCGGCGAGGCGATCGCGCGCGCGTGCGCCGACGGCGGCGCGAAGGTCGTGCTCGCGGCGCGCAAGCAGGCCGAGCTCGACGCGGTCGCCGGCTCGCTGGGCGAGCGCGCGATCGCGGTCGCGGCGCACACCGGCAAGCCCGAGGACGTCGACCGGCTGTTCGCGGCGGCCGTCGACAAGTACGGCCGCATCGACGGCCTCGTCAACAACGCCGCGACGAACCCGTACTTCGGCCCGCTGATCGACACGCCCGACGCGGCGATCGACAAGACGATCGAGGTCAACCTCCGCGGCTACCTGTCCTGCGCGCGCGCGCTGGTCAAGCACGCGCAGAAGCGCGGCGGCGGCGCGTCGATCGTCAACATCGCGAGCGTCGCCGGCCTGCGCGCCGCGCCGATGCAGGGCATCTACGGCATGACGAAGGCCGCGGTGATCAGCATGACCCAGACGCTCGCGTTCGAGCTCGGCGGCTCGGGGATCCGCGTCAACGCGATCGCGCCGGGCCTCGTCGAGACGAGGTTCGCGTCGGCGATCGTGCAGAACCCGATGCTGCGCGATCACGTCGTCAAGCGCACGCCGCTCGCGCGCCACGCGCAGCCGGCCGAGATCGCGGGCGCGGCGACGTACCTGCTGTCGGACGCGGCGTCGTTCACGACCGGCTCGGTGCTCGTCGTCGACGGCGGGTTCACGTCGACGTAGTCACCAGCACGCGCGCGCGATCATCGCGACGCCGCTGGCGACGAGCACCGCGCATGCGAGCCGCGTGACCCGCTGCACGTGCGCGCCGAGCCGCGTGCTCGCACGAGCGACCACCACGTACCACGCGGTCGAGCCGGCGCCGATGCCGACGACGCACGCCCACCGCGCGAGCGCCGGAGCGTCGGCGATCGCGCCGCACACCAGCGACCACGTGATCAGCGCCGCGGGATTCGCGAGCACGATCGCGAGCCCGGCGGGAAATCCGCTCGCGCGAGGCACGTGCACCGCGCGTGGCCGCCCGAGCGCAACGCCGAAACCCACGAGCGACGCGCCGCCCACCGCGCGCAGCACCGCCACCACCTCGGGCCGGCTCGCGAGCACGCGCGCGAGCCCGAGCGTCGCGAGCGTCGCGTAGGCCAGATCGGCAGCCCCGCCGCCGAGCGCAGTCGAGATCGCCGTGCGCGGGCCGTCGCGCTCGGCCGCCCGCATCACGGCGACGTTG
>JBLMXA010000644.1:0-4032 GCA_050257515.1 Acidobacteriota bacterium
CGCACAACATCCGGCTGATCATCGACCACGTCGGCGTGCCGGTGATCGTCGACGCCGGCGTCGGCACCGCGAGCGACGCCGCGGTCGCGATGGAGCTCGGCTGCACCGCCGTGCTGATGAACACCGGCATCGCCGGCGCGAAGAAGCCGGTGCTGATGGCCGAGGCGATGCGGCTCGCGGTCGACGCCGGCCGCAAGGCGTTCCTCGCCGGCCGCATGCCCAGGCGCGACTACGCGAACGCGTCGTCGCCGACGGCCGGTCTGATCGAGTAGTGATCCGCGTCGTCGTCATCACCGATCGGCGGCGGTTCGCGTCGGAGGAGATCGCCGGGCGCGTCGCCGCGATCCTCGCGGCGGTGCCGCGCGGCGCGGTCGCGATCCAGCTCCGCGAGAAGGATCTCGACGGTGGCCCGCTGCTCCGGCTCGCGCGCGAGCTGATCGAGGTCGCGAGTCCGGCCGGCGCGCCGGTGTGGATCAACGACCGCCTCGACGTCGCGCTCGCAGCGGGCGCCGACGGCGTGCACCTGCCCGAGCGCGGGCTGTCGCTCGCCGACGCGCGCGCGCTCGCGGGCGATGCGCTCGCGATCGGCTGCTCGCGCCACACCGCCGACGACGCGCTCGCGGCCGCGAAGGCCGGCGCGGCGTGGGTGCAGCTCGGGCCGGTGTGGGACACGCCCGGCAAGGGCCCCGCGCTCGGCGAGCGCGCGCTCGCGGTGGCGCTCGGCGGCGCGCGGCTCGTCGCGGTCGGCGGCATCGATCGCCCCGAGCGCGCCGAGGCCGCGACCCGCGCGGGCGCCGACGCGGTCGCCGTGATCCGCGCCGCGTGGAGCTCGCCGGATCCGGGCGCGGCGATCGCGGCGCTCGTCGAGGCGGCGGACCGCGGTTGCCGCGATCGTGTCTCCGTGACACTATGAAGGCATGCTCGACCTCCTGCTGCCTCGCCTCGGTCATCCGCGCCGCGTGCTGCTCGCCGGGTGCGGCGGCGGCTACGACGTGCTCGGCGCGGTGCCGCTGCACCACGCGCTCGGCACCGCCGGCGTCGACGTCGAGCTCGCCAGCCTGTCGTTCTGCTACCTGAACGGGCTCGACGGCGCGGTCCAGGATCGCGAGCTGCCGAACCTCTACGCGGTCGGCGGCGACGCGGCGACCGCGCACGCGTACTGCCCCGAGGCGCACCTCGCGCGCTGGCTCGACGGCGAGCACGGCGGCACGCACCGCGTGTGGTGCTTCGACAAGACCGGCGTGCGGCCGCTCGCGCGCGCGTACGCGGCGCTCGTCGCGCGCCTGCAGCTCGACGCGATCGTGCTCGTCGACGGCGGCATCGACGCGGTGCTGCGCGGCGACGAGACCCGGCTCGGCACGCCGGCCGAGGATCTGACCTCGCTCGCCGCGGCGACCGCGCAGGACGTGCCGGTCGCGCTCGCGTGCCTCGGCATGACCGCCGAGCTGCGCGACGGCATCTCGCACGCGCAGGCGCTCGAGCGGTTCGCCGAGCTCGCGCGCGCCGGCGCCTACCTGGGCACGGCGGCGCTCGTCGCCGGCACGCCCGCGTGCGACGCCTACGTGCGCGCGGTCGAGCACGTGTTCGCCGGCCAGGCCGAGCAGAAGCAGAGCCACGTCCATCGCGTGATCACGCGCGCGCTGCGCGGCGAGTTCGGCGCCGTCGCGCCTCACACGTGGCTATCGCCGCTCGCGAGCATGTACTGGCTCGCAGACGCGCGCGAGGTCGCGCGCTCGCACCTGTTCCTCGACCAGCTGCGCGCGACCGACTCGATCTGGGAGGTCGGCGCGCGCATCGAGGCGGCGCGCGCGGGCATGAAGATCCGCGACTTCACGGTGATGGCGATCTGAAATAACGCCCGCGCGTCGCGCGTTGCGGCTCGGTGCGCCGTCGACCCGAGCTGTACCTCGCGCTCGCAGTGGCCGCCTGCAACCATCCGGAGGCCGCGCCGGCGCCTGCCGACTCGCCGTGCGCCGGCGAGCCGGTCCCGATCGCGCCGGGGCTCGTCGCGTGGCGCATCGCGATCCCCGCGCGCCCCGCGCTCGGCGTCGCGCCGTGCATCGACGTCGTGCGCGCCGACCCCGCGAAGCTGCACCTGCGCGTGCTGACCGCCGCGCGCGACGGCAGCTCGCACCCGGCGCCGGACTGGCGCGAGACGTTCCACCTCGCCGCGGTGATCAACGCCGGCATGTTCCACGACGACGGCACGCCGGTCGGCCTGATCGTCGAGGACGGCGCGGCGGTCGGCGCCGACAACGGCAAGCTCGGCGGCGTGCTCGCGTTCGACCCGCGCGACCCGCACGATCCGGCGGCCGTGATGACCGGCCGCGGCTGCGCCGGGTTCGAGCTCGCGGCGCTGCGCCGGCGTTACCGCTCGCTCGTGCAGAGCTCGCGGCTGCTCGGCTGCGACGGCGGCGCGCTGCCGTGGGCCGATCCGAAGCAGTACTCGGCCGCCGCGATCGGCCTCGATCGCGCGGGCCGCGTCGTGCTCCTGCACGCGCGAGCGGCGGTGACAATGACCGAGCTGTCGCGCGCGCTCGCGGCCAGCGGCCTCGAGCTCGCGGGCGCGCTGTTCCTCGAGGGCGGGCCGGAGGCGTCGCTCGTCGCCAAGGGCGAGTACGGCGAGCTCGCGCGCACCGGCAGCTACGAGACCGGGTTCTACGAGAGCGACGGCAACCGCGCGTTCTGGTGGCTGCCGAACGTGCTCGCGCTCACCGCTGCGCCTTGAGGAACGCCTCGACGCCGGCGCGCTGCGCCTGCTTGGCCGCGGAGCACAGCGACATCGACTCGAGCGCCTGCGCGAGCGCGTGCGGCCCGCCGTCGAGCTTGGCCATCTTCGGCGTCAGGAACGCCTCGACCTCGGGCTTCTTCGCGTCGTCGCACAGCGCGACCGCGAAGTACGCCATGAACGGCCGGTACAGCGGCGGCAGCTTCGCCATGATCTCGTCGAAGTGCTGCTTCTGGAAGCTGTACGAGAGCAGGCGCGTGCGCGGATCGCCCATCGTGCCCTGCACGATGCCCGACGACTCGCGCAGATCGAACTCGTTCGTGAGCACGAGCGCGAGCGCCTGCTCGACGAGCTTCGGATCGGTGAACGAGCCGAGCGCCGACAGCACGCGCGCGCGGTCGGCGCGCTCGGTCGTCTTCTTCGCCTCGGCGTGGATGCGATCGAACAGCTTCTGATCGCCGTAGCGCGCGGCGACGTGGAGCACCACGCCGACGAGATCGGGATCGACCGCCGCGTGGTTGTCGAACCACTTCCACGCGAGCTGCGTCGCCTCCTTGATCAGCGTCGGATCCTTGCCGTCGCCGGCGACCAGCGCGAGCAGGCCCGGACGCAGCTTCTTGACGTCCTCGCTCTCGTTCGGCCGCGGCTTCCAGCCGACCTCCTTGGCGCGCGCGAGGTACAGCTTGCGGATGAACCGCTCGTAGTTGCCGCGCAGCTTGTCGGGCACCATCTCGTCCATGCCCGCGACGATGCCGATCGACTCGTCGACGATGTGCCGGCTCGGGTCCTTCGCGAGCGTCGCGACCAGCGCGAGCTCGGAGCCGATGTTGGCGTCGCCGCTCGCGACCATCGCGCGCACGTCGCCGATCAGGCCGACGCGCTCGCCGAGCGTGAGGTCCTTGGTGTGCGCGAGCAGGTGGGTCAGCAGATCGCCGTGCAGCCGCGACCGGTAGTAGCCGAGCTCGGCCTCGTTCGGCAGCACCCAGTCCGGGCAGCTCGGCGCGGTGAGCGCGAGCTCGCCGGTCGGCTGGTCGAGCGTCGTGCAGTCGCGGCCGGTCGCCTTGCCGGCGCGCCAGCGCACGCACACCGGGATCGACCACGTGCGCTTCGGATCGATCTTCGATCCGGTCGGCGCGTAGCGGCTCTGCGCGAGCTGGAGCTTGGGCGGCGCGCCCTTGCTGCACGCCAGGTCGAACGTGACGAGCGGCAGGCCCGACTGCTTGACGAACGTGTCGAACAGCGGATGGAGGTCGCGGCCCGCCGCGTCCGACATCGCGGTCACGAAGTCCTCGTACGTCGCGTTG
>JBLMXA010000645.1:0-2933 GCA_050257515.1 Acidobacteriota bacterium
GCCGATCCAGAAGTAGCCGTCACCCTGCTTGTACATGGTGATGAGGCGTTCCTCGAGCACGCGGGCGCGCAGCATCAGGTCGTAGATCTGGAGGCACTTGTCGGCCGGCAGCCGGGAGTCCGCGACGCTCTTGAGTGCGATCGTGCTCATGGAGTCGTCCACCTCTTACCGCACTTCGGCGGAACCTGAAAACACGTAACATGCCGCCATGATCGCGATTCGCGAGATGCACCGCGTCGCGAAGCCGCCGGGTCATGCGCGAGGGAGATGCCGCACGAACGTCACGAGCCGCTCGATCGCGCGCGGATCGACGTGGCCGGGCACCTTGTACTCCATCGGCGTCGGCGGGCCGCGGCCCGTGATCAGCAGGTGGTTGTCGCCGGGCAGCGTGACGAGCTCGGCGCCGCGCATCGCGGCGAGCCCGGTCTTCCAGATCGCGAAGTCGGCGTCGGTGACCTGGTAGTCGCGGCTGCCGTGCAGGACGAGCACCGGCCTGGCGAGCGCGCGCGCCGCCGCGACGCCGTCGTGGCTCGCCAGCTCGATCCAGTAGCTCGCCGGCATCCCCATGATCGGGATGTCGGCCCGAAGGCCGGTCTCGATGCCGACGATCGCGCGCTCGAGCTCGACCCGCGTCGCCTTCGGCGCGTGCAGGTAGCGCATCTGGTCGCGCAGGATCTCCCATGGCTCGCGGCCGGGCGGCGCGAGCAGCGCGAGGCCCGCGACGCCGCCCGCGCGCCGCGCGATGTCGGGCGCGAGCATGCCGCCGAGGCTGTGGCCGATCACGACCACGCGGGCGCGATCGACCTCCGGGCGCGCGGCGAGCACGTGGACGGCGGCGACCGCGTCGGCGATCACCTCGTCCTCGACCGTGATGTCGTTCGTCAGCTGGTCGCCGTACGCGAACGTGCGCTTGTCGTAGCGCAGCACCGCGATGCCCGCCGACGCGAGGCCCTCCGCGATGTCGCGGAACGGCTTGTTCGCGGCGACCGTCTCGTCGCGATCGTTCGGCCCCGAGCCGTGGACGAGCACGGCCGCGGGGAACGGGCCGTCCCCCGCCGGCACGAGCAGCGTCGCGGGCAGCACGAACGGCGGCTCGCCGAGCTCGAGCGCGATCGCGTGGAAGCGCGACGCGTCGGCGTAGCGCGCCGGCGGCGCGGGGCGCGTCACGAACAGGCTCGCCAGGCGGTGCGAGCCCTCGTCGATCGAGAGCAGGCACTCGAGCTCGCCGCGCGACAGCTCGACGAACGCGGTGCGGATCTCGAGCCCGTCCTGGAACGTGCGGTCGCCCGGCCGCCAGCTGCGCGCGATGCCGAGCCCCGCCGATCTCGCGTGCCACACCTGGGCGACGCGCACGGGCGTCGGCGGCGCGCTCGCCGGATCGAACGCGCGCGTCACCGCGGCGAAGTCGCCGGCGACCAGCGCGTCCATCGCGACATCGGCGGGATCGCCGAGCGGCGGCGTGCCCGGCGGCACGAGCGGCACGCTCGTGGTCGCGCAGCCGGCGAGGGCGAGCAGGCACGCGCGCGTCACACCGGGCAGACACCCCGACCGGCTGCGAGTTGCGGCTACTTCGCCGCGGCGTCGGCGACGACCCAGGTCGATGACACCTTGTCGAAGCCGGGGTACAGCGTCAGCACGTTGTGGTGGTTGCCCGCGATCTTCTGGACGAACAAGCTGGTCGCGTCGCCGGCGATGATGTTCGGCGTGCCGTCGGAGCCGTTGCCGAACAGCCCCGCGTAGCTGTCGGTCTGGTAGCCGGCGGGCGCCGAGCTGCCGGTGTGGCAGCCGTTGCACAGCCCGCTCATCACCGGCGCGATGTCGGTCGTGTACGTGTAGTTCGGGCTCGTGCCGCCCGCGCTGGGCGCATCGGGCGCCGCGGTCGGCGCGTCGGGCATCGTCCCCGCATCGGGCGTCGTACCGCCGGCCAGGCACTGCCGGTACGCGGCGCGGCAGTTGCGCAGGCACGTGCGATCGTGCGGCGCGCACGCCGCCTTGCACTGATCGAGCTGCGTCGAGCACGGCGACGACGCGGCGAGCGCGAACGACGGGCAGTAGAACTCGCCGCCGAGGCAGCCCTGGCCGCTGGCCGAGCAGCTGTTCTGCAGCGTCGAGCACGCGGTCGTCACCGTCGGCGCGAGGCTCGCGATCTGCGACACGCGGGCGAGCTTGCACGCACGCAGGCAGGGCGTCGCCCCCGAGCAGCTCGTCTTGCAGGTGTCCTCGGCGAAGAACGCCGCGAGGAACTGCGGGGCGGCGGCGCCACAGAACGCCTGCTGTGGCGAGCACGTCCCGGTGTTCGTGCACAGCGACGCGAGGTCGTCGCACGCGTCGGCCGCGCGTTGCGTGATCGGGGTCTGGGTCGGAACCGAGGCCGTGCACGCCGCGAGTGAGAGACCGAACACGATGGCGACCAGACGCATGCTCACCTCCTTCCCCTCATGTGGGGCGGAGGTGGTCCCTGGTTGCAGGGGCTGTTGCCCCAGCTGGCACCTGCAGGTGCTAGGCGAGGTTCGAGTAGACGTTCTGCACGTCGTCGTCTTCCTCGAGCGTGGCGACGAGCTTCATCACGTCGTCGGCCTGCGCCTCGGGCAGCTCGGTCGTCGTGCTCGGCACGTACTCGGTCTCGGTCGACACCGCGTGGATGTTGCGGCTCTCGAGCGCCGCCTGCATCGTGCCGAAGTCGTTGAACGCGACGCGCACGAGCAGCTGCGTGTCGCCCTTGTCGTTCTCGCCGTCGTCGAGCGCGACGAGCCCGTGATCGATCAGCTCGAGCTCGAGGCTGTCGCGATCGATGCCTTCGGGGTCGAGCCGGAACACGCCCTGCTTCTGGAACATGAACGACACGCTGCCGGTCGTGCCCATGTTGCCGCCGTGCGCCTTGAACGCGTGGCGGATGTTCGCGACGGTGCGCGTGACGTTGTCGGTCGCGGTCT